>DDWC01000186.1 GCA_002345475.1 Firmicutes bacterium UBA2296 | reverse complement strand
AGATCCGCTTCAGTCCGACTATCGAGCTGCACGATCTTGAAACCAAGGCCCGTGCCGCTTCACAGTTCCTCAAAGACGGCGACAGAATCAAAGTAACCGTGCGCTTTCGCGGTCGGCAGATTGCACACGCCAATTTGGGGCGCGACGCCCTGCTCCAGTTCTACTCCCTCATCAAGGAAGAAGCGAACATGGATAGGGAGCCTAACATGGAAGGCCGCAACATGATCATGTTTCTATCACCAAAACAGACTTAAGGAGGCACTTATATAATGCCAAAAGTTAAGACTCACAAAGGCACTGCCAAACGTATCAAAGTGACCGCAACAGGGAAAGCTATAAGCTGGAGCAATATGCGCAATCATCTGAACGAGGCCAAGAGCTCAAAGCGGATGCGCAAGCTGCGCAAGGCCAATGTTGTCCATGATTCCGATATGGGCCGCATCAAGGCTCTGTTGCCCTACGAGTTCTAAACAACACATATTTAATTTAGGAGGTCTCACAGATGCCAAGAGTAAAGAAAGGCGTAACTGCGCGCGCTCGTCATAAGAAGGTTCTCAAATTGGCCAAGGGTTACTGGGGCGGCAAGAGCAAGCGCTTCCGCGTGGCTAATGAACAGATATTAAAGTCCTACTACTATGCTTTCAGGGATCGTCGCGTTAAGAAGCGTGACTTCCGCAAGCTGTGGATTACCCGCATAAACGCAGCGGCCCGTATGAACGATATTTCATACAGCAGGCTGATGAACGGCCTCAAGAAGGCTGGGGTAGTTATCAATCGTAAGATGCTGGCAGATCTGGCAATTCACGAGCCGGCTTCTTTCGGGCAGCTTGTGACTGTGGCCAAGAAGCAGTTGAATCAGTAGCGACATATTGGAGCCGGCGCGTCCCTGGGGCCGCCGGCTCTACGAGTTTGGGGGACAATCATGAATAAGAGTTTCTTCGACCGCATGAGCCCCGCCCAAATCCTGGCGCTCGGTTTCTTTGGTCTCATAATCGTCGGAGCATTGCTGTTGGCAATGCCCTTTTCCTCAACCGCTGAACCTTTGAGCCTTGTCGATGCTTTCTTTACCGCCACCTCGGCAGTGTGTGTGACCGGATTGGTGGTTGTTGAAACCGGATCACGTCTTTCGGTCGCAGGGCAGGCAATAGTGCTTGCTCTTATACAGTTTGGCGGTCTGGGTATCATGACCATGGCCACCACGGTGGCTCTCTTTATCGGTAAGAGGATTACTTTTCGCGAAAGGCTCGTCATGCAGGAGGCCCTCAACCATTTTTCACTGGAGGGCCTCGTTCGGCTTGTCAAATACGTGCTACTCGTGACGCTGACTGTGGAGAGTGTCGCCGCCGTCATCATCTTTGTCCGTCTGAGAGGTATGTTCCCACCCCTGAAGGCGGCCTGGTTTGCTGTCTTTCACAGCGTCTCTGCTTTTTGCAACGCGGGTTTTGATCTGTTCGGAGACAGCCTGGAGAGGTTTGTATCGGATCCTCTTATGAACATTGTCTTCATGAGTCTAATAGTGCTCGGAGGCATTGGGTTTAGTGTCATAGCTGATGTCTATACCCACCGTGGTTTCCGTAAGCTCTCTACTCATTCCAGGCTTGTGCTTAGAGTTACTATGATCCTGATTATTGCGCCTGCTATCATTATTGCGCTTATGGAGTGGAACGGCGCGTTAGCCCCCTATGACACCACCGGGAGAATCTTGGGCTCGCTGTTTACCTCTGTGACAACGAGAACGGCAGGATTTAATACTGTCCCTACGGCAGACCTGAGCCTGGCCGTGGTGACAATGGCCATAGTACTTATGTTCATCGGCGCATCGCCGGCATCCACCGGCGGCGGAATCAAAACTACCACCTTCGCGATGATACTGATGTTTGTGGTATCTGTCATCAAGGGGGAGAGCGATGTCACCTTTGCCGACAGACGGATTCCTCAGCGGGTAATCAACAAGAGCATCGCTATAGCCTTCGTGGCGGTATCAGTTATCGCTCTAGCCACCTTCATGTTGGCGGCTATGGAGGACCAGCCCTTCTCTGCCATATTGTTCGAAGCAGTCTCCGCCTTTGGAACAGTCGGCTTGTCCCGTGGCATCACTTCCTCCCTGACCACGGGAAGTAAAATTGTCGTAATTATTACCATGTTTACCGGACGTGTCGGCGTACTGACCTTTGCCCTCGCGTTGAGCTCTCGCAGGTCGCAAGCGCCGTCATCGGTTCGCTACCCCGAAGGACAAATCATAGTCGGATAGAGGTGCATTCAAGTGAAGCAATTTGCAGTCATTGGCCTGGGTCGTTTTGGCTCTAGTGTCGCACGTACGCTCTACAGTGCCGGTCATCAGGTGTTGGGCATTGACGAGTCGGAGGAGCGAGTTCGTGCCAATCTGGACAACTGCACAAGAGCAGTGGAGGCGGACGCCACCGATGAGGCTGCCTTGCGTGCCTTGGGCATTAGAAACTTCGACACTGTCATCGTGGGTATTGGTGGCGACATACAGGCCAGTATTCTGGTTACGCTGATGCTCAAAGAGATAGGAGTAAAGCAGGTCGTGGTCAAGGCGCAAAGCGTTCTCCACGGCAAGGTGCTCGACAAAGTAGGAGCAGATCGGGTGGTCTTCCCCGAGAGAGACATGGGCACCCGCGTCGCACGAAGTCTTGTAGCTTCGAATATACTGGAATACATAGAGCTGGCGCCCGATTTCAGTATTCTGGAGATGCTGGTGTCGGAGAAGATGATCGGGAAGAATTTGCGTCAACTGGATTTGCGCAATCGCTATGATGTTAACGTTATTGCCATAAAGCGGTCCGACTCCTTTGATCTCAGCGTACGTGCGGACACCGCCATTGAGCCTGGTGACATATTGATCCTGGTAGGTAAGAACGAGCATTTGCGCCGTATGGAGAGGGAGTAGCTTTGCTCGGCAAACACAGTAACCTTCTCAGGCAGGCACGCCTGTGCGCCTCGCGCAAAGGCCGGGACAAGACTGGCTTGTTCCTCACCGAGGGAGTGCGTGCGGTGGGTGAGCTCATTACCTGGGCGCCTGACTCGGTAATTGCCTTGTTGGTCAACAACCTGACCCATGGATCTCCCGGAGTGTCACGGGTACTCTCACTGGCGGCAAGTGCAGGCTTATCCTATGAGTCCCTTGATCCTGATCTATATGAGTCCATAGCTGAGACAGAAACGTCTCAGGGAGTAATCGCCCTCTCCAGGCAGGTCAATGTACCCCTGGATGCTCTGCTGGAGAAGAAACCGCAGTTCGTTGTGGTGTCCGACCAGATTCAGGACCCCGGCCATCTCGGTACACTCATCA
>DDWC01000244.1 GCA_002345475.1 Firmicutes bacterium UBA2296 | reverse complement strand
TCCTGCTCCCAAGGCAGGCGCGCTAGCCAAGCTGCGCTATACCCCGATTTAACAAGCATAATATAAATTACAGTAAACAGGCCCTCTTGTCAACCCCCGGCGCCGAGGGGGTAAACTTGACTAGCCGGTCGGTGGGTGCGAAAATTAAGGTTAGCGAGATATCTATATTATACCACTCTGTACGGACACAACATGAGAAGGAGGAAACATGAATGACTAAAAAGATTGCCTTTACCCTTACTTCTGCAGCCAGCAAGAGACTGATCGCACGGGCAGTAGCCGCCATGCCGGAGGTCAAGCACGCCAAGAAGCACGGACGCATCATTGTTGCCAATGGCACAACCAATGCTTACGTAGTAGAAGAGCTGGGCTTTGGCCCTCTTGAGAAGGGCACCTTTAGCGTTGGAGTAGTCACAGATTCGGCCTGGCTGACTACACCGGCCAGAACCAGACAAAAGCCGCTGGTCCTGGAGCAAGGCGAAATCTCGCAGCGTCCCTGGACGGAAGTGCTGGCGGAGTTCGGCGCGGACGACGTCTTTATTAAGGGCGGGAATGCTCTGGATCTCGATGGTAATGTAGGTGTGTTGCTGGGCAGTGCAGCCGGCGGCACCATTGGTAACGCCTTCCGCTTCCTGGTGGCAACGGGAGCACATCTGGTCTTGCCGGTTGGCCTGGAGAAACTGGTACCGTCTGTTCTCGAAGCCGCGTCTGCGCTGGGCATAGGCACCCTTGACCACACCGAAGGCATTCCCTGCGGCATGTTCCCCATCTCCTACGGCACGGTAATGACCGAACTTGATGCTCTGGCGCTGCTTTACGATGCGGAGTCCACCCACGTAGCCTCAGGAGGCTTCGCGGGATGTGAGGGTGCCGTGGGCCTCGTGGCCTGGGGCCATGACAACGACATAGAGCGTCTGCAGGCTGATCTTCCGGCGCTGACACAGGAACATGCCATCGGCAAGATAGACTTCTCGGAGTAGATTTATGTCACCTCGGCTGATAGTAAACGCCGATGATTTCGGGCTTTCGCCGAGCGTAAGCTCTGGCATAGCTCTGGCTATGCGCCAGGGCAGGGTGACGTCGACCACGCTCATGGCTAACCGTCCCGGTCTCACGGATCAAGTCAAAATGCTCAGGGATATAGACAGGATAGGAGTGGGCATCCATCTGGTACTGAGCTCGGGGCAGCCTGTGCGGGGAGCGGCAGAGGTGCCATCGCTGGTGGACGAAACAGGGTCTTTCCCGCGCGACTACCGCAGAGCGTTGTATCACGCCCGCCTTGCTGAGGTCGAAGCCGAATGGCGAGCCCAGATAGAAAAGGCTCTGCTCCTGGGCCTTGGCATAACCCACCTGGACAGCCACCATCATGTGCACTTACATTCGATGTTTACCGGGCTCGCTGTCAGGCTGGCCCAGGAGTACGGGATTGGCGCAGTTCGCTCAGCGTCACCCCTTGACCCGGAGCTCCCCAATCATCAGTTCACCGCGATTATCTCCAGCCGGGAGGCAGGGGAGTCACGCCACATTATCTCGCAATCCGGCCTCAAAACCGTGGACCGACTGATGACCGGTGTGATGTCCCTCGCTTCTTTGCCGCGGGATTTCGATGGTGTGGCAGAACTGTGTTGCCACCCAGGGCAGAGCAACGCTACTCTTGTCGCCATAAGCTCCCTTAACGTGGCCCGCGAGGAAGAACTGGCTTACCTGCTTGGCGATGAGTTTGCTGACATTCTTCGTGAACGCAACTTCACGTTGACACATTACGGCGAATTATAGAGCTGGAGGGAACCATATGGCGACGCGAAAGATTGGTCTGGCGCTTGGCGGGGGTGTAGCGCGGGGATTGGCGCATATCGGCGTTCTGGCCGAACTGGAAAAGGCCGGAGTCGAGATTGGCTGGATCGCAGGAACTAGTGCAGGCAGCCTGGTTGGCGCGCTATTCGCACACGGCTACTCCGCGGCAGAAATTCTGGAACTGGCTGAGTCTACCAAGTGGCGTGATCTTGCGGGGATTAACCTGCCCAAAGTTGGTCTCTCCAATTTTGAACCTATGGAGCACCTGCTTAATGAGCTTTTGAATGAAGCCACGTTTTCCGACCTGAAGATACCCTTTGCCGCCGTGACGTGCGACCTGCGCACCGGCAACGAGGTGGCGCTTAAGCAAGGCAACGTAGCGCGAGCGGTGCGGGCCAGTTGCAGCATCCCCGGGATCTTCGTTCCCGTAGAAGACGGCGAAATGTTGCTCACCGACGGAGGCGTGGTCAACGGCGTGCCCGTGAACGTGGCGCGAAGTCTGGGCGCGAAAAAGGTTGTGGCGGTACAACTTCATTCCGGGGAAGAACCCGTCGCTAAGCTGGACAACATTTTCGCCATTCTTATGCAGTCTCTGGAGATTATGCAACGTTCGCAAACCATGGAGAAACCAGACGTTCTACTGCTACCTGACGTTGTCAAGATAGGTATTTTTGATTTCCAGAAGGTAAAGGACGGCTATGAGGCGGGCTGCCGAGCGGTGCGTCTGCACAAGGATGACATTACCAAGCTCGCGCGCACCCGAATGTTTGGGATCGGGAAGGGATAGACATTGCTTCCGGCGAAGATAAACTGGGTGCGTATCGCGAGATACAACGCAAACACATACAGGGAGGTCAATAAATGCTTAAGACAAACAAAGACAAGCTGGTCATGATTAGTGTCCAGGGTGAAGTTTCCCACCCACGAGCCTCGGTGCCTTACCGCATCTCCGTTGACGGCGTGCCCCGCGTACTGCCGGGCACCGGAGGAATTACCTATAGCCACAAGATTGGCGACAGCTGCATGGATCTGGTGGGTGACCACGTGGAACCGGGCGTCACCACAAGGCTTACCACTGAGATGGAGAACGGCGGCTATAATACCCTGTCCTGCGTGGGTAATGTTGCCCGTGTAGTTTCCGGCGATGCCAAGGGAGCCAAGGGGTACGTTACCGGTACCCACGGCGGCGCCGAACATGTCATGGTCTATTTTGACGCGGAGACTTTGGAGAAAATGGCTATAGGCGACAAGATTCTGGTTAAGAGTTTCGGCCAAGGCCTCGAAATCGCCGATGCGCCTGAAGTACGAGTGATGAATCTCGATCCAGATTTGCTAGATAAGATGGGTCTCAAGGTTTCTGCCGACGGCGTCCTGGAGGTGCCAGTGGCCACCAGCGTTCCCGCATACCTGATGGGTTCTGGCATTGGCAGTCCCACAGCTTATCGCGGCGACTACGATATTATGACCCACGACAAAGAAGCGTACGAGAAGTTCAATCTGGGTAAGCTGCGCTTCGGTGATATCGTAGCCCTCATGGATTGCGACACCATGTACGGACGCGGCTACCTCAGTGGCGCTGTAACCATTGGCGTCATTGTACATAGCAACTGCGTTATCACCGGTCACGGTCCCGGCGTTGCGACTCTGATGACCTGCAAGACGCCGAAAATCAGGCCCGTGGTGTCTGAAAAGGCCAACATTGCGGACTATTTGGGAGTTTAGGGAAAACATTAATCATTAAACATTGAACATTACACAAAATCATTAATCATTGAACATTAATCATTGGGTAAGCGACGTTAGGCGTGAGGCTTTAGGCGTGAGACGTTAGGCGTAAGACTCTCAAACACCGTGACAGCAAACCCTATAGGTTCACAAAAACAGAGCTCACGCGTCAAGCGATGAGCTCTGTTTTGCATGTATAGGAACTGCCTTGACCTTGCTGGTGAGTGCCAAGAGCTAAAAGCTGAGAGCCAGCAACCTGAGTCTATCTCCTCAAGTCTTAGGTCCAAAGTCTAATGTCCAATGTCTAACGTCTAGTGTGCGTCAACGATTACATGCTAATCCCCAGCATGCGGGCGGCGAGTACGAAGTATATCAACAAGCCCAGGGTATCAACGAAAGTCGTTATGAAAGGTCCTGACACCACTGCAGGGTCGAGCTTGAGCTTCTTAAGGATCATGGGTAGTATGGAACCCATCAGGACAGCCATCAGGATGATGCTCATTACGGTGACTGTCACGGTCAGCGCCAGAGCAGCGCTTTCTCCCATCATAAGGGCGCGGGCGTAGGTTATTGCGCCCATGACCACACCGAGGAGCAGGCCAACCCGCATCTCCTTGAAGAAGACTTTGGAAGCGTGCTTGATGCTTACCTCGCCAACAGCCATGCCCCGGATGACAAGAGTGGCGGCCTGCGAGCCGGCATTGCCACCCGTGTCGATAAGCAGTGGGATGAAGAAGGCCAGAGCAACCACAGAGTCCAGCACTACTTCATAGGACTTCATAATGCTGCTGGTGAAGGCCTGGGCAACAAAGAGGATCAGCAACCAGCCTATGCGCTTTTTGAACATGGAGAAGACTGAGGCCGTGAGGTAAGGCTCGTCCAAAGGTTGCGAACCGCCAAACTTAGAAATGTCTTCTGTGGCCTCTTCGCTTAGTACGTCCAGAACGTCGTCGATGGTGACCATACCCAGCAAACGGTTGTGTTCGTCCACAACGGGCATGGCGATAAAGTCGTATTTGCTGAGCAAACGGGCTACTTCTTCCTGGTCGACGCTGGCTCGCACCGAAACAACGTTATCTTCCATAATGTCGCCCAGCTTGGTGACGGGGGAGGCGACGATGAGCTGGCGCAAGGTGACGACACCGGCCAGCTTGCCTTCTTTCGTCACATAGACATAGTAGACGCTCTCCAGATTCTCTGCGCCGGAGCGGATGAGCTTGATGGCATCATCCACGGTTTTGCGGTGATCAAGCTTAACCAGCTCGGTGCTCATGATACCGCCGGCACTGGTTTCTGGGTAGCTCAGGAGATCCCGAATCTCTTCGGCGTCGGCATCTTCCATGAGAGCCAGGACTTCGTCAGCCTGCTCCGGGTTAAGTTCGCCAACCAGATCCGCCAGGTCATCTGAAAACATATCGCCGAGAATCTCTTTGGCGCGCTCCGGACCCAGGCTCATCAGCAGTTGTGTCTGCAAACGATAATCCAGATGCTCAAAGACACGGGCGCTGTCGTCAGGGCTTAGCTCAAGGAATACTGAAGTGCGTTCATTCTCATCAAGGAGGCTTACTATTTCGGCGATGTCCGCGCCCTGCAGGTCGTCAAACAGATTGAGTAAGGCAGTTACATCGCTCTGCGCGATGTACTCTTTAATCTGATCTAAGGTTACTTTCTGTGTCCATGTCAAAATTAACCCTCCTCATCTAAATTTCAGAGGGTATCCGCAAGTAAGGTGGTCACCGGCGGACCCCCAGGTTCCAGTTTGTCGCACTGTCTACTACCGTCGCTGTCCACTTGTTGACCACCACCTTTCCTCACAGATTATAGCACTTGGCCAAGTTCCTTACTAGACAAGGCAGGGCCCATATGGTAAAAATATACGAAGACCCTGGGTTGCTCAGGGAATGGGAGGTAAGGCTAATGCACATCCTGGTATCCAATGACGATGGCATCACCGCCCCCGGGATAAGGGCTTTGACCCGGGCATTAACAGAGGTAGCCAAAGTCACAGTGGTGGCGCCAGATCGAGAGCGCAGCGCCACTGGACATGCCATAACGGTACATCATCCGCTGCGCGTGCGTCCTGTCAAGGACTTTTACGGCGCGGATGCTTTTTCAGTGGATGGGACACCGGCAGATTGTGTGAAAATCGCCCTTGAGGCTTTACCGATAGAACGTCCGGACCTGGTCATTGCCGGGGTGAACCGCGGGGCAAACCTGGGAACCGATGTCCTGTACTCAGGAACGGTCTCGGCTGCCATTGAGGGAGCTATCCTGGGCTTCCCGGCCATTGCCGTGTCTCTGGCCGATTACCGCGAGGACGGCTACGAGGCCGCTGCCAATTTTGCCGCCTATCTGGCCAGTACCTGGCACCGACAGAACCTGCCACCCGACACCCTTCTCAACGTAAACTGGCCCAAGGGCACGCCTAAGGACATTAAGATAACTTCGCTGGGCAAGCGACGTTATATGAATACCTTTGAGAAGCGTCACGACCCCTGGGGCAGGGAATACTTCTGGATGAGCGGAGAAGTGGTTGCCGATCCGGACGAAAAGTCCGACGTATGGGCAGTGAAAAACGGTTATGTCTCCCTGACGCCAATTCACTTTGACCTGACCAACTATCCGCTGCTCTCCCATGTGAGGGATTGGAATTTGAAGCTCTAGGGACTAGGTGAGTACGAGAGCCTGATTTGTACTGATAAAGACTGATGGGACCTGATCCGGGGAAGGGACCCACAGCGAGCTCTCTGGTACCACTGAGGGGACGGTTGCCGTCAGTTAATCTTTAGTAATGTAGGGGCGCAGCACGCTGCGCCCTTTTGCGTGGGACTAATCTTACATGCGCCACTATAGGTTCCGAAGGAAGTTTGACCATTCCGGCACATCGTTCCACCAGGCTCAAGGAACGAAGCACTAGGCGCTGCTGATACCGGAGGTCATTTTTCGCCTCTATGTAGCGGCACAAAGGAAATGCGCCACCCAAGGTTGAATATATTTAGGTATGTCTTTCTTGAGACAAGGAGGTAATTGCCTGAATGAACAGCAAAGAGTTTCTGGAGAAGATTGTTGCTACAGAAGGGGTCTCAGGCTTCGAACAGCCGGTAGCCAGGGTAATCAGCGAGGCTTTCGCTGAACTATCCGACGAGGTGAGAAGCGACACCCTGGGCAATGTAATTGCCCTGAAGAGGGGAGAGGGCGAGAATCGCCCCCGGATCATGCTGGCCGGACACATGGACGAGATAGGCTTGATGATAACGAAAATTGACGACAGGGGTTTCCTGAGCTTCACGCAAGTGGGCGGCATCGACCAGCGCACCCTGGTGTCGCAGGAGGTGGTGGTACATGCCACAACGTGTGGACTACCCGGCATAATCGGCATGAAACCGCCTCACCTGATCCCGGTCGAAGAACGCAATGCGGCGATTAAGATGAGCGACATGGTCATTGACCTG
>DDWC01000223.1 GCA_002345475.1 Firmicutes bacterium UBA2296 | reverse complement strand
CCCTGCGGCGGCTCCTATGGCTTCCGGGGAGAGTCTAGTGCTGTCCGTGCGCATATATGTGATAAGACCGACAGCGCCTTCCTTGCCCAGATCTACTCCTTCGTATAGCGACTGGGCCACTCTCATGGTGCGCTTAGCGGTGAAGCCGAGCTTTCGCGCCGCCTCCTGTTGCAGGGTACTGGTTGTAAACGGAGGAGCAGGCCGCCTTTCGCGCTTTGCTTTCTTTACGCTTTGCACCAAAAAGTCTTGCTCAGCCAGGTTTTTGATCAGGTTGTCGGCCGTAGCCTCATCAGGAATCTCCACTCCAGTGAGCTTAGCTTCAAAGGACTTGCCCTTTTCACCTCTCAGAGTGGAGTTAATGCTCCAGTACTCCTCAACCAAAAAAGAGTCTATTTCACGGTCCCGGTCGGCGATAATTTTGACGGCGACGGATTGTACCCTGCCGGCACTCAAACCCTTGCGTACTTTTTGCCACAAGAGCGGAGACAGCTTGTAGCCCACAATGCGATCCAGTACTCGACGCGCCTGCTGTGCGTCAACACGGGCCATGTCAATCTCCCTGGGAGACTGAAATGCCTTCTTGACAGCGGTCTTTGTGATCTCATTAAAAGTCACCCTGCAAGGGCCTTCTGGCGACACGTCCAAGGCAGCTGCGAGGTGCCACGAAATAGCCTCACCCTCACGGTCAGGGTCAGTTGCCAGATAGACCCGTTTGGCCTTTTTTGCCAGCTGTCGCAGTTCTTTAAGCAGGTCGCCCTTGCCGCGTATGGTTATATACTTGGGGGCGAACCCGTTCTCCAGATCGACACCTAGCTGGCTCTTGGGTAAATCACGCAAATGTCCCATGGAAGCCCGCACAGTGTATTGCTTGCCTATGTACTTTTCAATAGTACGGGCCTTGGCGGGAGATTCAACAATAACCAGATAATCAGACACGATATCACCACTTTTGTCAGAATAATATGCCTCTACAGGCGGTCGCTTCGTGGGCGGTTTACCATGTAACGCCCACCGGGCAGGCGGCTTACCACTTGGCCCAGTTCGAGCTCTGACAGCACTGCCAGCAACTCGCCTATTTTCAGCGAACTGCGTTGCACCAGGAAATCAACGTCCCGGGGCTCATGGCCCATTATACCAAGGAGGCTGTCCTGTTCAAAGGATAATTGCAGTTGTTCCTCTGTTTTGCACCGGCTCGCCGCCATCCCCAGGGCCTGCCGGAGTGACTCGGGCCCGGTGACAGGGGTAGCTCCCTGGCTGATAAGCCAGTTTGGCCCATAGCTCTGTGGACTAAATATGCTCCCCGGAACCGCATAGACGTCACGTCCCTGTTCCATGGCGTGTTCTGCCGTAATGAGTGAACCGCTGTTGCGATCCCCTTCCACCACCAGCACTGCCCTGCTGATGCCGCTGATAATACGATTGCGGGCTGGGAAGTTATGGGGCAAAGGAGGAGTGCCTGCAGAGTATTCACTGATAATGGCCCCATTATTTTCAAGAATGTTTTCGGCAAGCCGGGAGTTTTCCGTCGGGTACACTACATCAAGTCCGGTGCCCAGAACTGCCAGGGTAATTCCGCCGCTTCGCAATGTCACCACGTGGGACAAAGTGTCAATCCCTCTGGCCAGGCCGCTTACCACCACGGCTTGTCCTTCGGTCAGAGCTGGGACTAGGCTTTCCACTGCCTGCCTGCCGTAGGGGGTGGCCTTGCGCGAGCCCACCACGGCAACTCTCATCCTGTCATTATGCAAGTGCCCTTTGACATAAAGCGCCCAGGGCGGATCGAATATATGGCGCAGGGTGGCCGGATAATCATCTTCGGCTACGGTGATTATTCTGGCATTGCATCGATCCAGTTCTTTGTCCAAAGCATCAGGATCGAAACTTCTGACTGCTTGAGCCGCTCGGCTGGCGTACAGCGGAGCAACGCCCAACCCAATATAGAAGTCTGCATGGGTCAGATCCGCGGAGCTCCAGCTCGCAGCGGCCAACTGCTCATAGCGGACACCAGCAATGCCCGAAAGCGAACTCAAACATGCATTGTGAGGGTCAAGCCTGGTCACGGTCAACATCATCCTCCCCAACGAGATGCTATATCCTTCTGATAAGTGCGCTCACAAAGCTGACAGCGGTCTCTACGGTCGTGAAGTCCACGTTTTCCACAGTGTCCGTGGGCCAATGCCAGTTTGGTAAGAGGCCGTCCTCGTCGACAGCCAGGAAACTTACCGCCTTGTACCCCCGAACAAGAGCCGGCATGGCATCAGTGGAGAGCAGAGTGTATACCCCTTGACGGACTTGAAGCTGGGGATTGTCAGCTGCGGTTTGGCGGCAGGCCTCGATAAGTTCCTGTGTGGCCTTAAACACTGGGAACATGCCTTCGCCTGACATGTAGAATAATTTGCCCGCTCCGATGTTGTCGAGATTGATGAATCGTGCCTGTCTCACCTTCGCACCGTATTGACTGAGGAACTGGCTCATGCCGTAAGTCCCGGCTTCTTCACATCCCGTCAGCAGAACACGGACATCCCGGCCTTCATCAAGGAGGCCTTCTGCAGAAGCCAGCTGTAAAACCGCCGCCACCCCTGATGCATTATCGTTGGCTCCTGGGGTCACGTGGTTCCAGAACTCGCGGTGAAACAGGGTGAGTGAAGCGAAGGCGAGATACGCGCAGGGAATGAGCGACACAAAGCGGGGTATGAGGGCCGCGTTGGACAGGAAAAGTAGAACCGGTGCTGAACAGATCGACCCGACCATGAAAAGAAAGGAAGACCTGAAGCCTTTGACCAGCGCGGGGCTGAAGTTGAGGCCGGCCTTGCTGCTATCGAGGTGAGCCACGAGGATAACGGGGCTCGCGGATGCTTTCACAGCTTTCCGTCGGGCATAGACATTTTGACTTTTGCGTTTGGGGAACAACCTGCTGAGCACCTGGATCGTGTTCAGATCAAGCAGGAAAAGAGCTGCGCCAATTAATCCAATAAGGGGAGCCCTGAGCAGCCAGGCTGCCAAAGGCCATAAAAAGAAGGTAATGTGGAGCCACGAAAATGTGTCAAGGGCCCAAAACTCCTGAATTTCAACCTCGTATCCGGCTTCCTCGAGGGTTGTGAAGCAATAATCGGCTGCCCTCTTTTCGCCTTCCCCCGCCGAGACCCGTGGTCCGATAACTTTCGCAAGGTATTCAACGTGTTCTCTTAACATTGTCATCCTCCTCGCTTAGGCCGGTACTTGCCTGCGCCTGAGATATATTTCTCCATCATTCGCCCCGCACCTGCTGGTTAAGAGATGGGGTGATACTCTGCCTGTCCATCGTGCGATAAGTCAAGGCTTCAGCTACATGAGCAGCGTCGACAATTTCAGACCCCGCGAGATCTGCAATGGTGCGTGAAACCTTGAGGATTCTGTCGTGCGCTCTGGCCGATAACGCCAGTTGCCGGAAGGCGCGGGAAAGCATGCGCTCCGCCGTTTGGCTGATTGTCAGTTGCCGCAAGTGACGGTGCTGCATTCTGGCGTTAGCAAAAATGCCATGGTGTCGCAGGCGCTGTTCCTGCCTGCGTCTGGCCTCAAGCACTCGGTCGCGAATGACCCGGGACGGCTCGCCTCTCCGCTCCCCTGTCAACTCGTCGTACTCAAGCCTGGGGACCGGCAGCTGTATGTCTATGCGATCGAGCAATGGACCCGATATTCTGGCATTATAACGGGCCACTTCGCCCGCAGTACATGTGCAGGGACGCAGGGCATCGCCAAGGTAGCCACACGGACAGGGGTTCATAGCAGCCAGCAACATGATCTGAGAAGGATACGTCAAGGTTGCGTTTACCCGAGCAATGGTAACTGTGCCGTCTTCCAAAGGCTGGCGCAACTGTTCAATGACGCGGCGACTGAACTCAGGGAACTCATCGAGAAAAAGGACGCCGTGATGTGCGAGGCTAACCTCGCCAGGCTGAGGCACCTTGCCACCTCCGATAAGCCCACCGTAAGATATGGAGTGATGCGGACTGCGGAAAGGCCTCGCCTCAACCAGGGACCCTTTGTCCTTGAGAAGCCCCGCTACACTGTATATTTTTGTTACTTCTAGCGCCTCTTCCCGGTGCATTGGCGGCATGATGGACGGCAAATGGCGGGCCAGCAGAGTCTTCCCCGAGCCAGGTGGCCCCACCATAAGCACGTTGTGGGATCCGGCGGCCGCTATCTCCAGTGCACGCTTGGCCTGATCCTGTCCGGCGATGTCTGCGAAATCAAGTCCCGCGTCAAAGCTGCCTTGTGATGAAGAGACGGCTCTTAGCCCCTGATGAGACCCCCATTCTCCCTCACCGCGCAATACAGAGAGTAGCTCAGTAAGATGCCCAACCGGCAAAACCTGCAAGCCATCCACCAGCGAGGCTTCACCCATATTGGCATGGGGCACAACAAAATCGAAGCCGATGCCTTTGCAGGCGATTGCCATGGACAGTACTCCGGACACTGGGCGGAGCGAACCATCCAGAGAGAGTTCCCCAGCCAGCACTTTGCCGCTGAGAGATTCAGGCGGAACCTGACCTGAAGCAGCCAACAGGGCCATCGCAATGGCCAGGTCAAACCCCGTTCCTTCCTTGCGCAAATCGGCAGGGGCCAGGTTAACTGTTATGCGTCTGGTGGGTATTTCCAGACCGCAGTTGCGCACTGCGGCTCGCACCCGCTCACGGGCTTCCTTCACCGATGCGTCAGGCAGGCCGACTATGTCAAAAGACGGCAATCCCTTTCCCACGTCGACCTCAACCTCTACCGGATAAGCGTCTATGCCGAAAACAGTACAAGCCCATACCTTCGCCAACACAGCAGCCACCTCACGCACATTATTAAAAACATGTGTTCGCTATGAACACATGTTTTTCCTGCTATTACTTATTCTTTACCAATGTTTATTTTTCTCAATTCTAGCCAAGAATCAACACTATGAGAAAACCAAGCAGCAATCCGGCATTGGCAGTGTGGCTATGGTACTTGTGGCTCTGGGGAATTAGTTCATCGCTGACTATGTAGATCATGGCTCCCGCAGCGAAAGCCATGGCCATGGCCACGAAGGCCTCACCGGCGCTGAAAAGGAAAGCTCCGATGAGAGTGCCAAGCGGTGTCATCATCCCCACCAGCAACGTCAGCAGAACAATCCGCCACGGTGTCATGCCGCCAAGAAGTAGCGGACAGGCAGTTGCCATACCTTCAGGGATATTGTGAAAAGCCAGACCAACAACAATTGCCAACCCCATGGCAGGGCTGTTCAGGTATCCCGCTCCTATAGCTAAACCTTCAGGGATGTTGTGTAAACCAATACCGATAGCTATGAACCAGCCCAACTTCATAAGTTGTGGGTCAGGCATGATTCCGTTACTGGGAGTGAAGTCTTCTTCTACTTTGCAGGCCCCCAGATGCACGTGGGGCAACGCGACGTCAAGTACAGCCATGAGGGCAGCTCCCAGAACAAACCCTCCTGCGGTGAGGAAAACCGTACCCATGGACAGAGCGGCTGGCAACAACTCCATGGCTGCAATAGCCAGCATTATGCCCGAGGCGAAGCCCAGCATCCCGGAGAGTATACGGGGCTTAGGGCGGCCATAGATAACCACAATGACTGCGCCAAGCGATGTGGCGAGTCCGGCCAGTGTACTGTATATGAGGATTTCCATCTCCAGACCACCGCCTTCCCTTTGCTACGGACCGAGTATGTCCTCTATGTGCTCAATGGTCAAGTCCTCTCCAGGGAGCTCCATAACACAGATCGCGTCAAACTTAATGGCCCCATGGGGCACACAGGCATCTGACTGCAGGTAGGCAACTGCGGCTTTACGGATGCGCCTAAGCTTGTCTTTGGTTATGGATTCAGCGGGGTGCCCAAGTTCAAGATTGGTGCGATATTTGACCTCGGCGAACAGAAGCCGTCCATCACGCCGGGCTATGATATCCACTTCTCCGCCTTTGCTCAGATAGTTGGTGCGGACGATTTCCCAGCCCAGATGCTTGAGGTATCCGGCAGCCAGCATCTCCCCCCTGCCACCCAGTTCCTTTCTACTCTTTGACACTCCCCAGCACCCCCTGCAGAAATGACAAACGATGAATCGCACAGGGCCCATGCTCTCTCACCGCGTCGATATGGGTGGAGCTACCGT
Source organism: Firmicutes bacterium UBA2296 (assembly GCA_002345475.1). GTDB lineage: Bacteria > Bacillota > UBA994 > UBA994 > UBA994 > UBA2296. The sequence continues at coordinate 4,862 of DDWC01000223.1, read as the reverse complement.
AGCCTTTGTTCTGAGAAAAATCGTACGCGGGGTAAACAGGACAGAGCCGCTTCATGACAGCATCGCGATGCTCCTTGGCCAGGATACTGGCAGCGGCGATTGTGACCGACTTGCTGTCTCCCTTAGCCATAGCCTGTTGTGGCAAGGCCGATACTGAAAGCGCAAACCCGTCCAAAAGCAAATAATCCGGTTTAAGCTCATCGATTATCTGTTGCTGACAATCTTCGATAGCGGCATTGATGCCATTGCTGTCGACAAAGGAGTTGTCTCTGCACACAACCCGATGGGCGATCGCCGCTGCGACAATACGTGGCACCAGAGCGGCTCGTTGCGCCGGACTGAGGGATTTTGAGTCTCGAACTCCGGCCGGCACCATACCGTTAACTGCGAATATGACTCCTCCAACGCATACGGACCCTGCCAAAGCGCCACGGCCTACCTCGTCCATGCCGAGAATCCTCTTAAACCCCAGACCCCACATGGACCTCTCCAGCGCAAGCATTCGCTCATCCTCATTGCGAGATTCGCGGGCTCTCAGCGCTCTTTGCGCAAGACGGCGCACCGCTGCTCTGGGATCTGAAGAGAGAAGTCCGACTTCGGATTCTGTCAGGCAATAGTCCTTTTCCATACACCACTTAGACAACTCTGACACCGAACGTCTAGTGTCAAGCATGATCAAGATCCCTGTCCAGCGTTATTCTGCCCATCTTACCCTGACGGAACTCAGAAAGGACAACATTAGCAGCTCGCTCATGATCAGGTTCTCCTTTCTGGACCAGCAAACCGCGGCGTCCTGCCACCTCGGTTAGTAGTGCGTATCCATCCAGGCCGGCATGAGGCACTATACCGTAGCGCTCTCGCAGCAGCTCGGGGTACGCCCCATAGAGATAGGTCAATAGTGAAGCGGCCAGCTCAGTATTGACAAAGCCGCCTTCACCGATGGAACCGGTCACTGCCAGGCGAAACGCAACTTCCTCATCATCTATTCTCGGCCAGAGCAATCCCGGTGTGTCCAATAGTTCGACGCCGTCAGCGAGGCGAATCCACTGTTTTGCCCGAGTTACGCCGGGCAAAGCTCCAGTTTTGGTAGCAGAGCGGTCAGAAAACGTGTTAATCAATGTTGATTTACCCACATTAGGAATGCCGGCAACCAGCAGACGTGCTGCCCGCAATGCTGAACCCGTCTTTCGATCCGTGGGGACCAAAGTGGAGGCGGCCACGCGAATCTCTGCGAGCAGTTTGCGCACCTTGCGTCGGTCCCTTACGTCAAGGGCGACAGCGGTCGTGCCCAGAGCGCGGAAGTGGTCGAGATGGGCCTGAGTCATGCGCGGATCAGCAAGGTCCTCCTTGGTAAATACCACAAGGCGTGGCTTCTTACCGATGAGCTCGTTGATAAGAGGGTTGGCTCCGGATACAGGCACTCTTGCGTCTCTCAGCTCAAGAACCAGGTCGACAAGGGCAACGTTCTCTGCGAGCAACCTGCGGGCCTTGGTCATGTGCCCGGGAAACCATTGAATCACCATCTTTAACTCCCCTTATCACAAATGGCGCCCGTGACAATAGTCCGGGCGCTAAACTCGCTAAATTATGGCGCAACCCCTAATGAGGGATGAGCCGCAGGGCGGGTAACGGCCAGAAAATGACCATCGCCTTACCCTTTATGTTGGCGATGGGCACGAATCCCACTGAAGGATCTCGACTGTCAAGGCTAAAGTTTCGATTATCACCCATGACAAATACCGTGTCCGCGGGGACTGTCACTGGTCCAAAGGTGCCATGGGTCTGGGTCTGCAGATACGGTTCCTCCAGAGCATTGCCATCAACAAACACTCTGCCGTTACGCACCTCAATTTCCTGGCCTGCCACAGCGACTACTCTCTTAATGAAATCTCGCCATGGTTCCCTGGGATATCGAAACACAATCACATCCGAGGTTGTGGGAGCAGAGAATCGGTAAACCATCTTATTGATGAGAACCCGCTCGCCGTCGTGCAGGGAAGGCTGCATTGAATTACCGTCAACCAGATATGTCTCAACTAGAAGTACACGGATCACCAGAGCAAGGACGACGGCGAGTACCAGCGCCTTACCCCATTCAAGCAGCTCTGTTTGCCACGTCTTGGGCATCTTGCTTCCCTCCTGTTTATAGCTGCAAAAAGGGACCCGGGAGGTCCCCTGGCAACTATCTGCGCGCGTCGCGAATACGGGCAGCCTTACCTGTCAGGTTGCGCAGATAATATAGCTTTGCTCTGCGCACTCTGCCCCGGCGGGCTACTTCAATGCGGTCGATACGGGGAGAATGAATAGGGAATACGCGCTCCACCCCAACGCCATAGGATACGCGGCGCACTGTGAAGGTCTCTCTGAGGCCGCCACCCTTGCGGGCAATTACAACTCCTTCGAAAACCTGAATGCGCTCACGAGTTCCCTCTACGACCTTGACATGCACCTTAACGGTGTCGCCAGGTTTAAAAACGGGGATATCTTCCCGTAGCTGAGTCATTTCAATGTTCTTGATGATTTCCATTCTAGAACCTCCTTTCCATCGTCTATCATAGCAAGCGATTTAACATCTTCTTTTGAAAAAGAATAATTCTCGAGCAGATCTGGACGCTTGCGAAAAGTACGCACCAGTGACGTCCCGCGTCTCCAGCGTTTCACTGCCTTATGGTCTCCGGAAACAAGTACATCAGGAACCCTTAGACCCCGAAACTCTCTGGGGCGGGTATAGTGCGGGTATTCCAGCAGGCCATCCTCGCAGAATGATTCTTCGTTGACGGACTCGTCCGAACCCAACACCCCAGGGATTAGTCTGACAACACTGTCTATCCAGACCAGAGCAGGCAGTTCCCCACCCGTCAGCACATAATCTCCAATAGAGACTTCCTCATCAACCATGAGCTGTACCGCTCGCTCATCGATGCCCTCATAGTGTCCGCAAATCAGGACAGCATGATTCAGGGTTGAATACGAGCTGACCAAATCCTGTTTCAGCAACTTGCCCCCCGGAGAGAGCAGAATTACCCGGGACTGCTCACAACCCTCTGCTTTTGCGCTGGCAAGTATGGCCTCAATGGCCAACACTATCGGCTCAGCCTTCATAACCATGCCGGCACCACCGCCGTAGGGGTAATCGTCGACAACGCGATGTTTGTCGAAGGCATAGTCTCGCAGCTGGTGCAGGTTTATCGACACCAGGCCTTTTTCGCGAGCTCGCTTCATGATACTGCCGCCGATGACGGGCTCAAACATTTCGGGGAAGAGAGTTAAGACATCAATCCTCATCATCCTGCAACAACCCTTCCGGCAGATCGACCTCCATATGGCCTTTGGCGAGATCAATTGTCAGGACCACGCTCTTTAGAGCCGGTATCAGTACCTGGCCAAGAGGCCCCTCCACCACATAGACATCGTTGCTACCCGGTTGTAGCACTTCTGTTACCAGACCCAGTTCACCAAGAGTCATGTCGGACACCCGCAATCCTATTATTTCATGCAGGTAATAACTTCCTGCAGGCAGAGGTATCAGCTCCGACTCCGGTACGACCAACTCCCCTTGCGTCAGTTCCTGGGCCTTCACGCGATCAGTAACTTGCACAAAGCGAAGGAAGTAATAACGGCCGTCGCCACGTACCTCGGTGACCTTCAAGACCCTCATGTTGACTCCGCGCCTCCAGAGAACCTCTTTCCCCGGCAGCTCCATAAACCTGCGCTGATGATCAGAGAGGGAGAGAACCTTCACCTCGCCGTCAAGACCCTGGGGGCCGCTAACGGCGGCGAAACTGATCAGACGTTCTGTTCCAATCATCGAATAGCCACCACCTTACCGTCACGAAGGATTACTTCAGCGGGCGAAAGCTCGGGCCAGGTATCACCTTCGACGATGTCGTAGAGGCTGTCAACCGTGCTATGAAACTGCTCACTGCCGATCTCCAGATCCGCCACAGCCTTTATCCTTCTGCGGAGTTCGTCGCGGGTCTGGATGCGCTCCTGGACCGTCTGCTGATTTGCATTGGCGGTCAGAGAAAGTCGCTGGATTTCCGTCTCCAGCTTCTGCAGGGCACTCCTCAGCTCGAAACCAAGTCGTTCCTTCAAATCGTCGGTAACTATGACCTTTACAGTGACAGGCCTGATGATACGCAAGCTCATGTTCCGCCTACGAGACGATTTCAACGTAAACTTTTTCGTCCTGCCTGTTTGCTGCCTTGACCACTGTGCGGATCGCCTTGGCTATGCGCCCCTGCTTCCCGATCACTTTCCCAATGTCTTCAGTGTCGACCTCTACCCTGAACACGATGCCGATCTCGTCACGTCCTTCAGTTACCTTTACGGCGTCAGGGTTGTCCACCAGAGATTTGACCACAAATGTGACTAAGTCAAGCATTGTAACACCCCGTTTCCCAAATTATTGGGCGTCAGACTTCTGCAGAACTCCCGACCGGTAGAAAATGCCCTTGACGGTGTCAGACATCTGTGCGCCCTGGCCCAGCCAGTGCTCTGCCCTTTCCTTGTTCACCGAGATGACCGAAGGATTAGCGGTGGGGTCGTAGTATCCAATTTCCTCGATGAATCTTCCATCGCGTGGTGATCGGCTATCTGCTACTACCAAACGATAAAACGGTGCTTTCTTTGCACCCATTCTCTTCAACCTGATTTTCGTCGCCATTGTTTCACCTCCTCTCAAGGCTTTGTCGCTAAAACGGAAGTTTTAACTTCCCTTTCTTGCCTGTGCTCTTTTCGGTCAGCTGTTTCATCATCTTTCGAGTCTGGTCAAATTGCTTGAGCAGACGATTTACATCTTGCACACTGCTACCCCTGCCAAGAGCTATGCGCCTGCGACGGCTGCCGTCAATTACCTCAGG
>DDWC01000224.1 GCA_002345475.1 Firmicutes bacterium UBA2296 | reverse complement strand
CGGCAAACCTTCAAGAGCAAGGACGGCCTCCTGCAAAGCATCGGCACTGCTGCGATCAAACACCGTCACCTGGCAGCCTGCAGAAAGCAGAAACCTGACCAGAGGCACGCCGCTCCGTAGTCCCAGACCCATTACTGCCGCTTTTTTGTTCCTGAGATCGCTCATCTTGATGCCCATGACACAATCCTCCTGCCTCTCAGCTAGATACCGAGACTGTCCTTGATAAGGGTTCGCGCACTCTGCGGGTATTCCCTGCTGAGAAGACCGGCCGCGTAAAGTATATAGTGCCGATCCTGCATGCCAGAGGACTGCCTCGGCAACAGAGATAACGGGTGTGCCGGCGAAGCCTGGCAGGAGGACAATACCGCCTCGTATTCTGCCATGCGGCTGAGTAATCCTCCTGTGCCCAAGACGTGCCTGACTTCTGCGAGATCCTTCCCTCGCTGAATGCCCGTGTAGCCAAAGGGTGTTGGCAGGAGTTCCAGAGTGCCCGCGTGTCTGACGGCAGCCAATTCCACGCATATAGCGGCCAAAGTCGCATCAGCTTTGTGGGGGAGAGGTGCCGTAACGTCTCTGGCAACACTCTCTGCCCATGCCAGCGAGTCCTCTTCGGACAATCGGTGACGGGCACACACACCAGGATCCGCGGCGCATAGCAAGGCGTTGAGGGACACTCTCACACCCAGGTCACCCTCTACAGTACGCATCTCCCGAGGAGCGGAAAGGCCCTGAAGGTAGGCCTTCTCTCGCACCGTGTTGCCCCCGACCGAATACACGTCGGTGGTGGCGCCACCGACATCAAATGCCAACAGGGCGTCATCGCCCAGCAGAGCTGCGGCTAGCGAGACTCCGCGCTGTACGGCTGCGGGAGTGGGCATTATGGTGGAGCTGGCCCACCCTGCCACCAGGTCGAAGCCCTTGTTATGGACAATATTGCGCAGAAATACCTTTCTGATGGCTTCACGGGCTTCTTCTACGTTGAGGACGCCAAGCTTCGGCATGACGTTAGCCACGGCCAGGGCGTCAATGCCCTCAGACAGAAGAGCATCTGTTATCTGTTCGGCAACCAGGCGGTTGCCGGCATAAACCAGGGGCCCGCGCCAAGAAGAGGCAATTAGCGCATCAGTGTTGTGAATCACCGTCTCCGTATCTCCGCCATCTGCTCCACCGGCCAGTAGGATGATGTCGGGGTTGATGCGCTCTATCTCTATGCGGTCGGCAGTGGTCATCTTGTAAGCAAATACCTGTTCCACGCGGGCACCAGCCCCCAGAGCAGCCAGACGTCCGGCCTCCGCCGTCAACTCAGGCACGAGTCCTATAGTGACCATGCGCAGACCCCCGGCAGCGCTCGACGAAGAAAGGCGCAGTGTCACCTGTTCAGGTGACAACGACGCCTCACTGAGCACTAGCCTTTCCGCCGACAGCAGGCCATGCTGTATCCCCTGGTCCACGGTGGTCGGGGCCTGAGCTGACGATAGCAGCCCGCCCTGAAGATCGACGGCTGTCATCTTTGTGTATGTGCTACCTATATCAGCAACAAGTGCCACGCGCATTATCTTACTCTCCCAAAAACCCTCTCTATTCGGGTCCTTTCCGGCACCGTTTGCCCCCGCTCATCGATTGTGACACAGGCGCCACCTCGTATAGCCGTCACGATATCTCCCCTGGCGTAGAGGTTTCCTTTCAGATTAGGCGCATCAAGCAAACCGATATCTATTGCTTTGGCCAGGACAGACGGGTCGGTAAGGGAAGATCGTCCCTGTCTGATACTGCCAATAGCTTCCAGTAGCAAGCGTGCCTCGTCCAGGAGAACATCCTTGCGCGCCAGCACCTTGGCATCCAGACAGGCGTCCGGTCGACCGTGCATCTGGTTGCGAATCACACCATGAATAATCTGGCTGCTTTCAATGACAACATCGGCAGTTGCAGCAAAATTGGCCTCTGAATACCCAACCACATGGACTATGTGCGGATCGAGGTTGAGAGCGAGATCAATTGATGACGCCAACTGGCCCTTGGCAACCGCCATATTGGCCGACAAGCTCATCAGCCCTGTGCGCACTTGACGCAGCACAGTAAACTTATCATCGATGAGTTCCTCAATGAGTTGTTTCTTTGCCAGCATTTTTGCCAAGTCACAGGGGTAAGACGTCCCGTAGGGTGTGTTGAACATGTACTGCGCAATATAGGTCTTTACGCCCTGCGCTTTAGCATTGAGTGCCGCCAGATAAGCCGCGGCTACAGCTATAGAGTCGGGCGCCTGCCGCAGGCTCCAGTGATGAGACTCGTTCACTTCCACAGGAATGTCTCTGGCCCCATGCCAGGCCATTACCTCAAGGTTTTCTGGAATCGACTCGGCCGGCGGTCGATTTGAGCGGCCATCCAGGGCATTGTACCAGCAAAGTGGGACGGCTGCCCAGGCGTTGTTGATGGTGTCGATGTTCATCTGGGCCCAACTTAGCAAATCTCGGGTGCCGCTGTAGCATCTCAGCAAAGGATAATTGCCCGCCCGCGATGCGGCGTAGAGGGAACGCATGTCTTCCAATGTACGTACGGGAACGCCTCCCGCTCCATCCTGCATTGGATCCTGGTCTTCCGGACGGAAGAACGCATTTTGCGCATTCTGGTCGGGCCCTATGGAGATGACGTCGACCACCCGGGCCCTGGCTATTTTCTGAATACCAGCCAAGGTTGACTCCATATCGGGCAAGCCAAAGTGATGCCTGAGCAAAGGGTAAGGCCTGCGGCTCTTCACCCGGGCCAGCAGAGTCTGAGGTGGGATTGCATCTTCACCACTCGTGTCCTCCCCGTTTAAGTAACCGAGCACTTCGGCCGGACCATCTTCGCCGCTGAAAACGCGTGTAAACACACCGCTCTTCTTCGCTATTTCAGCCACTGGAGGTGTTCCGCCAAAGACCAGTTCGATGTCCCCCAATCCAGCCTCAGTCAGGGCGCCCTGCAGCTCCTTGAGCAAGGCGACGAATACTTCAGGGGTTAACCTGTAGCTTACCGCTAGAACATCAGGACGCCACTCCTGGGCTGCAGAAACTATGTCGGCAATCGGCGTGGCTGGTCCAAGAAAATGAGTTTCTGCACCAGTCTCCTCAGCCAATCTCAAGAACGACATGACACCGGCGACATGCACACAATTGCCAAGGGCAGCGCCAAGGATTTTTTTAGTCTTCATCCAACGAACCCTCCATGACCAGCTTGCGGATCTGCTTTACGGTGAGGTTGGCCAGGCCCATGGTGTCTACAGTACGGCCTTCGGCCCAATAGTCCACTTCGTGAATCAGGCTGGCCAGGTAGATCATATTGTCTATCACCGGGGTAGGGACTTCGAGATGATGACCCAGAGAAGCGATGGGCACCAGGCTCATGGGAATGTCTTCGGTTATGTATCTGCCCATGGTCGTGGGAGGCGCAGTTATGCCCTTATAACCTATGTTGGCCTGCATAGACTCGTACAGGTTGCGTCCGGCGGCGTCATAGGCCATGTATAGCCATTCTCTGGCCGACATAGCCCTAATTCCCATAGCCGCAGCCACCGCGACACGCTCCTTGTCCATGGCTTCAAGAACCCGGGCCACAGAAGGAGTTACCCCCTCCATGTAGAACTCGAACTCGCCCTGGGTCGATTCGATGCGTCCGGCGTTAAGAATTGTGATGGCCGGATGGAAAATGGCCCCGATATTATCCATGCTGGTCTTGAGCACGTTGTCTCCGGGGACAAACTGCGGGTACACTACGTTGAGTCTGCGAATTACCTCGGGTGTGCGATAACTGGGGATGGCCGCCACGGGGATGACATTCTTGATGCCAAAAATGTGCACCTTGGCCGGGTTAACCATGCGACACGCGTAGATGAGGGTTGAAGCTTCGGACACAATGACGTCAGCCGTACACCCGTTCCTGCGAATAATATTGTGGAACTCAAGTGCCCCACCAGTGCGCCCAGGATGCAGCACCACGACCTGGCCATCTTTTAGATACGGGGCGCATGACTCGGCCAGCGGGGCGTGCCCGTTGGCGGGCACCACCACCATGATCAGCTCGGCACCTTCAATTGCTTTCTCAATATCTGTCGTCACCAGGCTCAGCTTGCCCACGCCTTCAAGCTGACCTGTCAGTTCAATGCTGCCGGCGTGCTGGATAGTGCTCAGTCTGTCGCTGCTCCGGTTATAGAGGCTTACCTCACAACCCATCATGCCCAGGTGTCCTGCCATGGCTTGCCCTCCGTGCCCTGCTCCTAATACAGCCACTTTGGGCATATCCACTTTATGAACACGCGGACGATATCTGCGCACTGTGAATACTGGCGTTACCAATGTATTCATCCCCTTCCTAATTTATAGATGTCAAATGACAAATGCTCCACTAGTTGACAGTGTATTTTTATTATACCACTTACGTAAGGTGGGCAAAAGTTCGCCAAGGCTCGCATGACTGATTCGCAGGTGCTTCCGGCAGGGTTTATGGCCTCCAGACTCGAAGGATATAAGGTGAGTCGTATATGACCTCAAACATGTATCGGAAGGAGAATGCACATGAAACTGCGCGTCGCGGTGGTTTACACCGTCGAACCCGGTGCCAGGAGCACCGTCAATCCACACGGTGACGAACAGCTGAACAGGACAAATATTGCTCTTGAGGAGGCCATCAGCCGTCTCGGGTATGAGGTGCACATGATACCTGCAGATTTCGACCTGCTTAATACTCTGGCCGAGATTGCGCCGGACGTTATTTTCAATAACTGCACAGGCATCCATGACAAATCAAGTCAACCACAGATTGCCGGCATGCTGGAATTGTCTGGCATACCCTTCACCGGCTCCGGTCAGACAGCCCATACTCTATCACTGTACAAGCCGCTTACGAAGAAGATCCTCCTTTTCCACGGCGTTTCAACTCCACGCTTTGTGGTAGTCGACAAGGATCGAAAAATAGACCTCTCTGCGATTACTTTCCCCGTTATTGTGAAGCCGGAGCATGAAGGCTCCAGTATAGGGATTACGCAAAAGAGCGTGGCACACGACGAGCCTGAACTAAGAGAAGCGGTGGAGTATGTGCTAAACGAGTTCAAACAGCCTGCCCTGATAGAGGAATTTATCACTGGCCGAGAGTTCACTGTAGGCGTCTGGGGAGGAGAAGAACCCAGGATAATACCACCTGTTGAGATAATGTTTGAACAGGGCGGCGGCTTCTACAGCACCGCTGTGAAGGCTCAGGACCTGGTGCAGACAAAGGTGCCCACGGAGATAGAGCCTGAACTCTACGCCAGAATAGAGCGCGAAGTCCTTGGAGCGTACCACGCCCTTGAACTGAGGGACTACTGCCGCATAGATGTGAGGGTGGCAGCAGACGGCACACCCCACGTCATCGACGTAAACACCCTCCCTGGGCTTGAGCCGCGATACAGCGACTACCCCAAGGCATGTCAGGTCATGGGCGTGGAGTTCCATGAAATGGTCGATCACCTGTTGCGATGCGCCTACGCCAGAAAGAAGTGACCGTTTCATAAGAGGAGACCACCTGGCGGTGGTCTCCTCTTGTTTTGCTTATCTGTTGCGAAACTCCGGTTTGCGTTTCTCAAGAAAGGCCTGCATGCCCTCTTTCTGATCCATCGTGCTGAAGCAACGAGAAAACATCTCTGCTTCATAGGTGCCAACACCCAGGCACCCGCCGTTAGTTGCAGACTTAAGCAGCCTTAGGGTCACACCGGAATTTTTACTGATGGACTGTGCCAGTTCCTCGGCTTTGGGCATTAGCTCATCAGGCTCATACACGTAGTTGAGCAAACCCAATGCCAGGGCCTCGTGCGCATCCACCATGCGTCCAGTAAATAGCAGTTCTTTGGCCTTGGAGGGTCCGATAATGCGACCCAGCCGCGCCGTCCCGGCAAACCCGGGAGTTATACCGAGAGTAACCTCCGGTTGTCCCATTCTGGCTTTGACGCTACCGAGACGGATGTCACAAGCCAGAGCCAGCTCCAGGCCACCCCCGAGGGCGAAACCATTGATGGCAGCTATGACGGGCACCGGAAAGTCTGCCAGCTGTTGCATGACCTCGTGGCCCCGCAGCGAAAACAGCTTGGCCTCGCGGGGGGACATGCCGTGCATGGCAGAAATGTCTGCCCCAGCCACAAAAGCCCGACCGGATCCGGTGATGACCAATGTCTTGATGCGGATGTCCTGTTCATGCTGGCGAAGCAGAGACGACAGCTCCTCCAGAACCTCTTCGTTAAGGGCATTTAGAGCTTCCGGCCTGTCTATGGTCAAAATGGCATAGCCAGCCTTCTCATCCCACTGCAGGAATCTAGCCATATGTCATCTCCTTATTTGTTGTACTCGTAAAACCCCTTGCCTGTTTTGCGTCCCAGATGGCCTGCCTGTACCAGGCGGCGCAGATAGGGGCTAGGTCTGTATTTGTCATCGCCCAGTCCGCTTTGCAGGACCTCCATGATAGAAAGGCATACATCCAGACCAATAAGGTCTCCCAGAGCCAGCGGCCCCAACGGATGATTGGCTCCCAGTTTCATGACGTTGTCTATTTCCTCCGGTCCCGCCACGCCTTCCTGCAAACAGAACGCTGCCTCGTTTATCATAGGTATCAGCAAACGGTTGACGACAAAACCGGGATAGTCGTTGACCATCACTCCGGTCTTGTCCATTCTGCTGATTACTGACTGCGTAGCCGCATAGGTATCGTCACTGGTCTGCACAGCTCTTATGACCTCAACCAGTTGCATGAGGGGCACTGGGTTCATAAAGTGCATGCCGATAACCTTATCAGGTCGTTTAGTGAAGCCCGCCAGTTGCGTGAGGGCCAGACTGGAGGTATTGCTGGCCAGGATGGTGTGCGGTTGGGCGATTCTGTCCAGCTCGATGAAGACCCCCTTTTTCACTTCGAGATTCTCCGTTACCGCCTCTACCACCAGATCGGCCTGAGCCGCCATATCCATCTCAGAAGTAATGTAGATGCGGGAAAGCACAGCCTTCTTCTCATCGGCACCCATCTTACCTTTTTGCACGCTGCGTTCAAGAAATTTGTCGATATTCGCCAGCGCCCTTTCCACATAGGCGGTCTGTTGATCACATAGGATGCAATTGTACCCGGCCTGCGCTGCCACTTGCGCAATACCGCTACCCATCTGGCCGGCGCCAACAACCATAATTGTCTTGATGTCCACAAAAACCCTCCTCCAAATAGTGATATGTAGAACAATCCTGATGTTTATACTTCCATGTCAACGCGCAGATATCCTGCCTGCGCGTCACTTCACCTCTTTATGTTATAATGATGGGGTGCATTATGGGGAGTGAACAGTGTGAAAAGCCAGGAGCAAAACCAGGCAGAAAGTTGTGACCGTCTCTGTCTCCAATCGATTTTCTGGAGCTTTTTTCGTGTGGGTGCCTTTACTTTTGGTGGCGGATACGCCATGTTGCCCATAATCCAGCGGGAACTGGTTGATCGACGACACTGGCTCGACACCAAGCAATTTATGGACTGTCTGGCTGTCGCTCAGGCTGGACCGGGCGCAATAGCCGTAAACACGGCTATTTTCACAGGGTACAAAATGATGGGGATCACAGGTGTTCTGGCAGCAACCGCAGGGGTCGTCCTGCCGTCATTCCTGATCATAGTGGCTATTGCCGCAACCCTCAACGTGACAACCCCACCGGAGCCCCTGATCAAGTTTTTCCTTGGCATCAGACCGGCTGTGGTCGCCTTAATCGCAGGAGCGGCCTTCAACCTGGGCCGCATCGTGTTACTGGATAGCCATTGCTGGATGGTAGCAGGCCTGGCTCTTCTGGGCAGCGCCATAGGCGTCCACCCGGCACTCCTGATTGCGGGAGCGGCCACATATGGAGTACTCAGGGCTCGACTGGAAGGATGGCAGGTGAAGAAGCCATGACCGCGCTGGTCCTGCTCTGGCAACTGTTCAGTACTTTCGTGATAATTGGCTTGTTCAGTTACGGCGGCGGTTACGTAATGATACCCCTCATCCAGAGGGAAATCGTCGTTCACCACGCCTGGCTGACCCCGGGTCAGTTCATGGATATCATCGGGGTCGCCGAAGTGACGCCGGGTCCGGTAAGCATTAACTCCGCGACCTTCGTCGGTTACAAGGTGGCGGGAGTTGCAGGCTCCCTTGCCGCGACGCTGGGTGTAATATTGCCTTCTCTTGTGGCTATCATGACTTTGGCCTATTTTGCCGTACAGTTTGCAGGATCGGCAGAAATGGCCGGACTATTCTACAACATTCGCCCGGTGGTGGTGGTGCTCATCTTCACAGCGGCCATAGTCGTTGGGCGCACCGCTATCGTCGACCTGAAGTCCCTGCTGGTTGCAGTGGCGGTGCTGGCGCTGCTACAGACCAAGAAGATAAGCCCAATCCTTATCTTGCTCGGCGCAGGGCTACTGGGCATAGTAATATACTGAATGCCAAGCAAAGAAGGAATGTATAATGAACAAACAGTCTCTCTTCTCTCTGCGTTTCATCTATACAACAGTAGGAATCGCTATTTTCGCAGGGGGGATACTCTTCTCAGTAAAAGCGGGTTTAGGCGTTAACCCATGGACAGTATTCCACATGGGTTTGGCCAGACATGTCGGCCTGACTCAAGGCCAGGTCACGCAAATCTTCGGCCTGATCATCATAGCTGTGAGCTACGCCCTTGGCATCAGGCCACATGTGGCCACCATAATGAATATGATCATGGTGGGCGGGTTTTTTGACCTGCTTAACGCCATGAACGTATTGCCCGCGGCACAGGGACTATACCAGGGCATACTGTACATAGTAATCAGCATTGCTCTGGCCGCGTTTGGCGGCGCAATGTACATGAGCGGAGGATTGGGAGCGGGCCCGAGGGATAGCCTGATGCTGGCCCTAACTACCCGTACTGGGCAGCCGGTGGGGCGTATACGCACTGCCATAGAGGTTACGGTTTTGGTGGTCGGATGGATCTTAGGTGGGCCGGTAGGTGTTGGCACCGTGATACTATCAGTGACCAGCGGCCCGGCGGTGCAGATGTGCTTTGACTTCATGCGTCATCTTACGGGCATCAGCGCGCTGGCGGCACAGGTGATGGTGGTCCCCGTAGCCAAAAGGGTGAAAGTGCGAGCGAAAGTCGCATGACAATATTAAAGACGTGGCAGAGAGCAGAGGGCGCACAATAGCGTCCTCTGCTCTCTGTTCTCCCGGACTAACTGCTACCTGTCTAAAAAGCTGTGACGCAGCGAGGCTCCTGCCTTGTACGGAAGAGCTCGTCGAGCACGGCAACGTTTTGAGAATCGGTCTCCACCAAACCCAATTGATACAATTGGACAAAGCTGACCGCGCCCATGAGCAGCGCAGAGAGCTCGGCAATGTCAAGGGATATCACTATACCTCCGCCACTTGGAGTAACCAGAGCGCGCCCCTGGTTGAAAGTTATGTGGTGGCTACCCTGGTTGTGCGGCCGGAAACTGTCCCGCAGTTCTATGGTCAGCTGAATGTCCATGCCATTGAAGTCGCGAGCCTGTGTCGTGGACAGGAACCTGCGAAAGTTCGTTATGCGATACATGATGCCGCTTCCTGCGGTATTGCTCTCGTGGTAAACCGATGGAATCATGTTGTAGGTACTGCTGCGGACATCGCGAAGCAACCGGTAGAAATCGTTGTTCTGAGTCGCGTAGACAATTCGCTCAATCTGGTCCGCCTGTGTGTTGAGAAAGTGGCAAAGGGCATTCAGGCTATCGGGGGAATCCCATTCCATGTCGCGAATGACCAGGTTGTTGCGCACGAAGTTATTATCGTGTGCCTTGCGGAAATTGAAGGCAACATAGGCCGCCAGAACACCGTCCCGTTCGTACCCAAGTAACGTCTTATTGGACGCATGAGCACGGAACAAAGCCTGAGCCGCGAACTTACTCATAAGGCAATAGCCGTTCTGTTGGCGGGCCTGACTGTTGTGGAACTGGCGAAGGGCCTCCTTGTCGTCCTCGGTCAAGTAACGCCATTGCCCCCCAAAGGCCCTGCGAGGCAGACTGGCGGGGGAAAAGTCATATTGGTTCATCTTAGTCCCATATCCAAAGCCCATGCGATGGTAGAAGTCAGGACGGAACGGATAGAGAATGGCCAGATAGGTCTCTCTCTCCTCGTAATAGTCAATATAGTGCTCTATCAGCTCCCTGGCGATACCCTGCTTCTTGTGCAGCAGGTCTACTGCGACACTCCCTACGCCACCGGCAGGTATCAATTGACCGTGGTAGTTCATGGTGAAGTCCAGCAGGCGCATGCCACCCACCAGTTTGTCTTCGTCATAGATTAAGTGATAACTGCTGATGTCGTCATTAGCTTGCGTATCCAGCAGACGTTCAGAAAGTTGCTCCTGGGACAAAGTCATGCTGGGGTAGGCATTCAACAGGACTCTGGCAAACATGCTTGCCTCCTGCTCACCCTGTAACAGTGTAATTCTTCTTGGCATCTTCGGCACCTCTCTTAGCACTAATCTCCCAGCATTATTCGCCCCGCGGGGGAATTGTTCCTGCCTTTAGCTAAAGGCCAATGCCATCACTGCGGTTTGCTCCATGACTGTGATAAAATAAGCCTGATAAGTGCCGGGCCAAACCGGCATTATGGGGGTGTAATTATGCGCAAGACAAAAATAGTGTGCACCATAGGACCGGCCAGCGACGACCCTGAGATCCTCAGGCAAATTATGCGGGCAGGCATGGATGTTGCGCGACTCAATTTCTCTCACGGAACCCACGCGGACCACGCCATGAGAATCAGTCTGATACGAAAGATAGCCTCAGAAGAGCACAAACACATTGCCTTGATGCTGGACACCAAGGGGCCGGAAATACGCATTGGAACCTTTGCCCAGGGGGCTGTGCAGTTGACAGGCGGTGACGAGTTCATCCTTACCGTACTGCCGGTCGAAGGCACCGACAAGAGGGTCAGCGTTACTTACGCCAATCTGGCTCAGGACATAGAAGTTGGCGATCGGCTTCTCCTGGATGACGGCCTTATCGAGATGTCCGTCAAGGCCATCGAAGGGCCAGATATCGTATGTCGCGTTGTGGTCGGTGGCATACTCAGCAATCGCAAGGGGATCAACATCCCCTCGCGCAGGGTTAACCTGCCGACTATCTCGGCTCAGGATGAGGCCGATCTGAGATTTGGCATTGAGCAGGGCGTAGACTATGTGGCCGCCTCCTTCATGCGCAATTCTACCGACGTGCACGAGATACGCAAGTTCCTGGAAAAGCACGGTGCAGAAATCCCCATTATCGCAAAGATTGAAAACAAGGAGGGCATCGACAACCTCGATGCAATACTTAAATTCTCTGACGGGCTCATGGTGGCTCGGGGGGACATGGGAGTGGAGTTCCCGGCCGAAGAGGTGCCCATCATCCAGAAGCGCATGATTGAAAAATGCAACCGAGTCGGGAAACCGGTTATTACAGCCACTCAGATGCTGGATTCCATGATTCGCAACCCCAGGCCCACCAGGGCAGAGGCCAGCGATATCGCCAACGCAATTTTTGACGGCAGCGACGCCATCATGCTTTCCGGCGAGACTGCCAGTGGCAAGTACCCTGTGGAATCGGTGCTGACGATGGCCAGAATAGCTGAGCGCAGTGAAAAAGCGCTGGCTTACGAAGACATGAGACGCAAGCGTGTGGAAAGCACGGCCAGCACTACTACTGATGCCATCAGCCACGCTACGGTACAGGTAGCCAATGAGTTGGCAGCCACAGCTATCCTGACTTCAACCCAATCGGGCTCGACGGCGCGCATGGTCGCCAAATACCGTCCGCAAGCTCCCGTCGTGGCTGTTACCACCTTGTCCAGTGTTGCCAGACGCATGAATCTGTTCTGGGGAGTTCACCCCGTGCTGGGAGACGCAGTAGCCAACACGGATGAGCTGATGGAGAACGCTGTCAAACGCTCACTGGAGGAAGGCTTCATCAGGAACGGCGACCTCGTGGTCATCACAGCCGGGGTCCCCGTGGGAGTTCCAGGAACAACTAACCTGCTTCGGGTCCACGTCGTGGGCGATGTCTTGGCCAGGGGTAGTGGCATTGGGAGTCTGGTCAGCGAGGGCACGGCGTGTGTGGTGCGCTCCGCAGAAGAGGCCGAGAATTTCATGCAACGCGGGGACATCCTGGTGGTGCCGGCCACGGATAGAGAGTACATGACTGCGTTGGAACGCGCCGGCGGCATTATCACCGAGGAGGGCGGACTCACTTCCCATGCCGCCATCGTGGGACTGAACCT
>DDWC01000133.1 GCA_002345475.1 Firmicutes bacterium UBA2296 | reverse complement strand
TGCGGTATCCATGTTTCCCTTGAAGGGGGGATCGCTTTCAGTCATGAGAGCATCTGAGAGCAGCAGTTCCTCCACGTGGCCGCCCTTCAATGAGATATGGGCCTTGGTGGTGGTGAAGTGTACGTTCATGGGCACGATTGTACCAGGACGCACAAGGACGCTAGCCAGCATGAACTCACAAGCCCGGCCTTGATGCGCTGGCAGGAAGAACGGGAACCCAAAGAGTTCAGACATTTTAGCCTCCAGGCGAGTGTAGGTTTCGCTGCCCGCATAGCTGTCGTCAGCCAGCATCATGGCGGCCTGTTGCGCATCGCTCATGGCGTTGACACCGCTGTCGGTGAGCATATCGAGGAAAATGTCGCGGTTCTTTAGCAGGAAAGTGTTGTTGCCGGCCTCCGTAATGGCCTGATGACGTCGTTCTATGGGTTGCAGTTCAAGCTTCTGAACTATGCGCACCTTGTGCATTTCCAGGGGGAAGGATTCTCCACTCCACACATTAATCGTTGTCATTTCTTCTTTTCCTCCTATCGTCTGGTTGTGTGATTGACGGGAATACGCATAGTCGACATCCAAAGAACCACCCCCAAAAATAAAAACCCGCCCTCTGTTGCCAAAGGGCGGGTATTAACCGCGGTACCACCTATGTCTGTTGACGCTTCACAACGCCAACCTCGTCAGGTACGCTGCAAAAGCAGTTATACCCCGGCGCTCTAACGGGCGCTATTCCGGCACAGCCTACTGTAAATATTTCGGTGTGCAGCTCGCAGGATGTACTTCAGGTCAGCCTTCCTCGCACCTCTCAGCAAACGGTAACTTTCTGTTAGGAAGGACATGCCCTACTCTTTCCCGGTCAAGGCTATTGTCTTGCTCCGTAGTATACAGGTATCAGAGGCGCAGTGTCAACTCAAATCGACAGAATACTTAGCCTGGATTGTGGGCCTAATATTCCTTGCGCACACCAAACTCGGCGGACTCTACCCATTGCTGGGGACGACGGATGAGAATAACCAGGTTCTCGACGATAGAGTAGTGGTCTTCTTCCTGCCTGGTCAGGAAAGCAAAGAGATCTTTGTCCGACTGGCTTTCCGCTTTGGCATGCAAGTCGCGGTAAAGCTCTATGCTTCTGCGTTCAACGGCCAATGCCGCCCTGTAGGCGTCCAGTTGCTGAGGCACGGCACTGTACTCATTTTCGAAGGCCTTGATCTCAGAGAAGACGTTGTTGGCCAACTCCAGAGCTTTGCTTTCCTGCAAGTCACCTACAGCGTGTACCACATACTTCTCCAACAGTTCCGCATGCTTCACCTCTTCGTCGGCGAGGATATTGAACACCACTTGAAGCCCGTTGCCGCCATTATTGGCTGCCTGCTGACGATAATACTGCTCTCCCTGACGTTCCATTTCAATGGCAAAAGTTAAACTGTTCATTTTTCTACCCCCTTATGTTTTGCTGACCCCAGGCGTTTATGAGGTCACTGCCGGTCTTGGTACGGAAATTTGCGTCGACCAGTTCGGCGAAGGTGCAACCGTAGTCCCTCCTGCCCCAGCCGTTAGGAATGTTTACCAAAGCGTCGGCTTCCCATATCACCTGGAAATCGAGCCCGTCCACCGCTTCCCTGGTATGATGCTTGCCCACGATGTAGGCTACCCGCTCGGCAATATCCCGCCGTACTCCTAACTCGGCCATGAGCTCGTGGGCAATGGGCTCGCCCTCGCGCTCCTGGAGGGGCCCGGCACTGGTACCGTGTTTGATCATGGCCACGGGTATGCCCACGTCGTGAAAGATCCCGGCCAACCTGATTACGTTGGCAAAGAAAGGCTCGTCTATCGCCTCTCCTGCCATGATTTCCTCGGCAAAACCGGTTACTTTGAGCGCGTGATCAACATAGTGCTCTTCCTTGCCGAAATGACGCTTCATCAACTCGATTGCGCGGTCCTTATACAAGTCGCATCCACCTTTCCTTGCACACTAGAGAATTTCCACAGCAACACGGCCAAATCCTTCACCCAGTTTTCTGCCGAATAGTCGTCACTAGCCGAATAATCGGCGGGAAGACTGAAACTGGCCATTACGTCTTGGCGTTTGTCTGCCTGTGATTCTTTGGCGCGAATGTAAAAACCCTTGCCGCTACTGCCTATTCAGCCGTTCTACCGACTTTCGAGAGATTATGAAATAAAGTTCCACGATGTTCCAAAACGAGCAGGTATTCGCGTCAGATTTATCGTAATCTTCAGTCGAATAGTTATTCCCTGTCGACAGTAAGTAATTTGGAGGTGGTGCCTGGATTTGGGGCTTACATTGCGGTCGTCGCCAATAAAATATAGGGAGGGACAACCTTGTTAAAGAGAAGTGCCGTATTTGTAATTATGCTGGCGCTCATTCTGGCGACCTTTGGCACTGTGCTTCCGGCACATGCCCAAACCATCCGTATAACCCTTAACGGACGAACTCTGCCGACCCTTGTAGCCCCAGTACTGCGCGACGGCAGAACACTAGTTCCATTTCGCGAAATCTTTGAAGCCCTGGGAGCAACCGTAGAGTGGGACCAGACCACCAACGCCGTTCGCGGCTTTAACGGACCCGCTTTTGTGTTGCTGCAACCTGACAGCAAAGTTGCCTATAGCTCCGGCAAGGCGGTAAGCCTGGACGTGCCGGCGACTATTATCAGCGGACGCACAATGGTCCCACTGCGCTTCGTTTCCGAAGCCATGGGGGCCCAGGTGGACTGGATACAATCCACATCCACGGTAGTCATTACCTACAGGCCCGAAACACCGCAACCCATCACAGGGAAGCAGGGCGAATACTCCACAGTCTACTCCGGAGAGGTCACAACAATGAACTACCTGGTGACCGCCACCACCGCAGAACAAACCCCAGCAGCGAACATTATTGAAACGCTCGTCGAGTACGACAATCTGGGTGTCCTTAAGCCTGCGCTGGCGCGTTACTGGACCATTTCTCCCGACGGCCTGACCTATACCTTCTACCTAAGGCCAGGGGTTAACTGGTATACACATGACGGCAAAATGTATGCCGAGACTGTGGCCCAAGATTTTGTAGATGCTGCAAAATACATTCTCACCTCTTCTAATGCCTCGAAAACGGCTAACATAATGTATTCCATGGTCAAGGGAGCTGAAGACTACTTTACAGGTAAGAGCACCAACTTTGCTACCGTCGGAGTAAAGGCCCTGGACAAATACACTCTGCAATATACGCTGAAGCAGCCTGTTCCCTACTTCATGTCCGCCCTGACTTACGTTTGCTTCTTCCCTGCCAACGGCAAGTTCCTGGCCGACACAGGTGATCGATTCGGTACAGATCACAAAAACCTGCTATCAAATGGAGCATACATCCTCACAAATCATGAGCCACAAAACATGAGGGAGTTTGTGAGGAATGAGAACTACTGGGACAAAGCAAATGTTCATGTAACCAAGCTCACATATCGCTACAACCGAGAGGCTGCCAATCTATCTCCGGAGCTGTTCATGCGGGGAGAGGTAACGGCAGCAACGATTTCAAGTTCCATTCTCGACGCCTGGTTACAGGACCCCGCAAGGAAAGAACTGGTTCGGCCTGTCACCAACAATGAATACTCCTATTGGTACGCCTTTAATTTCAACCCGAAGATTTCTGCAGAATATGAACCAGATAACTGGGTAAAGGCTGTCAAGAGCCTCAATTTCCGCAAGGCCATCTTCCATGGACTGGACCACATATCTGCGCTGCTGACCATCAACCCGTATGCTCCAGAAGTCCCCATCATCCGCACCATCACACCCCCTGGTTTTGTTTCTGTCGGTGGTGTGGACTATACGCAGCTACCGCCGCTAGCTAGTATCGCGAAGACAAACAACTACAATCGCGTCCTAGCACTGGACTACAGGAACAAAGCCCAAGCGGAACTTCGAGCAGCTGGCGTTACTTTCCCCATCAAAATCATGATGCCCTATAACACGGGTATAACAAACTGGGTCAACCGCGTCCAGGTTGTTGAACAGCAGTTGGAAAACCTGTTAGGCAAGGCCTTTATCGACATTATCCCTGTGGGCTTCGCCTCAACCGGATTCCTTAATGCCACCCGAAGGTCTGGCAACTACGCTTTGCAGGAAGTAAACTGGGGGCCAGACTACGCCGACCCGGAGACTTTCACTGACCCGTTCGTACCTGGGAACACTTACACCGATCTGGCTGTGGTCGACAGTGAATATCACAAGCTGGTGACTGCTGCTAAGGCTGAACAAGTCGACCTGCAGAAACGATACGAGTTGTTTGCCAAGGCAGAGGCCTATCTTATTAACCAAGCGCTGGTAGTACCCATGATGGCTGGAGGTGGAGGCTATGTTGCGTCATACTTCCACCCATTCGCTTCCTCATATGCCCCATTTGGAACCTCTAATCTCAAGTTTAAGGGTCAGGTTGTTCTCGACAAGCCCATGAACATGCAACAGTTCGAAACAGCTTACGCTCAGTGGCAAAAAGACCGCACTGCGGCGCTAAAGCGATGGGGTCAGTAAGCTAGACTAAATTCAGACTAACGTCAAGACAAACCCCGGAGGCCTGACGGCTTCCGGGGTTCCTTATGTTCAAACCCTACTTGCCCTTCCAGGTGCGCAACCTCAAGGCGTTTAGTATGACCAGCATAACACTGGCTTCGTGAGCCAGCATGCCTGTGGCCAGAAAGACCTTTTGACCAAGCACACCAATGACCAGTAGAAAAACAACAGCAACGGCGAAGGCTACGTTTTGACGGATGTTAGCCAGGGTGGCCTTCCCCAGCTGAAAAGCGTACGTGACTTTGGACAGGTTGTCGCTCATGAGGGCCAAATCGGCGGTTTCGATGGCGGCGTCGGTGCCGGCGGCGCCCATGGCTATCCCCAGATCTGATTCTGCCAGGGCCGGAGTGTCATTTATCCCGTCACCCACCATGGCCACAAAAGCTCCTGAGGCCCGCAACTCCTGAATCGCTTTGACCTTATCTTCGGGCAGCAATTGCGCCCGGAAATCGTCCAGACCCAGTTTATCTGCTGTGGCTCGAGCAGTGCGAGGATTGTCGCCGGTGAGCATGATCACCCGCTTGCCGGCTCGTTTCAGCCCGGCAACGGCATCGGCGGCCTCTTCGCGCAGAGTGTCGGCTATTGATAGCGATCCGATCGTGACACAATCACTTGCCACCAGAACCGGAGTCTCTCCCCGGTTTTCTCTCTCCTGCATCCAGGCCTCTACCGGGTCGGGAACGCTGATATGATTTTCAGCAAACAGCCGACGGTTTCCGACAAGAATGTGTCTTCCCTCGACTAGTCCTCTAATGCCACCTCCGGCAAAGACCTGAACCTCGTCCACCGAGGAGAGGGCGGCCCCCTTACTGCCGGAAACAATGGCGCGACCGATGTGATGTTCAGAGCCTTTTTCCACCGAAGCAGCCAGTTGCAGTAGCTCACTCTCACTTACATCAAGGGACATCACACCTGTCAGGGCAGGTTTGCCTTCGGTCAGAGTGCCGGTCTTGTCGAAAGCGACTACTGTCACCTTGCCCGCCTTTTCCAGAAACTCCCCGCCCTTTACCAGTATGCCGTTCTTGGCAGCGTTGCCAATGCCAGCCACCATGGAGATGGGGGTAGAGATAACGAGAGCACCCGGGCAACCAATGACCAGGAGCGTCAGTGCCATGTGCAGATTGCGGGTAAATATGCCCACCGCCAGGGAAAGCAGGATAATACCCGGGGTGTACCAGCGAGCGAAGCGTTCAATGAATTTTTGGGTTGGGGCTTTGCGCTCCTGAGCCTCTTCCACCATGTGCAGGATGCGGGCGAAAGTAGTGTCGTCTCCAACCCGCTCGGCGGTTATTTCCACATACCCTGCTTCCAGCAGTGAGCCGCTGAACACCTTGTTACCGGAGCTAACGTCGAGGGGAGCCGATTCGCCGGTAATGGCTGCCTGGTTGACAGAGGCGGTGCCCTTACTCACAATTCCATCCACGGGGATTTTGCCCCCGGAACGTACCACCACAGTCTCCCCGACCATTACTTCTTCGGGATCCACCACTAGCTCTTCGCCGCCCCTCAGCACAGTGGCTGAGGCCGGCGCCAAATTGAGAAGTTGCTGAATTGCTTCGCGGGTCTTGCCGATAGTTCTGGCCTCGAGGTATCCCCCGAAGGCGAAAAGAAAGGTGACTGCGGCTGCTTCCCAGGGATTGCCTATGGCGATGCCGCCTACCGCGGCTATGGTTACCAGCAACTGAATGCTGACAACTCCCGATTGCAGAGCAAATAGAGCGGTCTGCGCAATGCGGAAGCCGGAGACAACAGCCGCAACGATCATCAAGACGGTCCTGCCGTTTTGCGAGTATGGAGTGACAAGGAAGGCCAGAGCTATGAGCAGGCCTGAAATGATCAGGACGGCCAGTTTTTCATTCTTTCTTAACCAGATACCCAAGGAAATCCCCCCGATGAAATTAATAACTGTAAGACCTAGACCGATTCAGTTTTGCTGACAACGGCATAACCCAGCTTGCCGATGGCTTTCTCGATGTCTTCCCAGCCAATGACGGCCTTGTCAAAGGTAACAATGAGCTTATTGGTGGTGTAACGCACCTCGGTGCTCTCCACACCTTTCTGTTTCTTAACAACACGTTCAATCATATTGGCACAATCCGGGCAGGATAGCTGTTCCAGCTTGGCGGTGACTTTGACCATATCTGCCATGCTACTCACCCTTTATCCAGGAGACAAGTTCAGATACTTCCGGCACCCTGCGCACGGCTTTCCTGACACCGTCCACATAGACGGCCGGCAAACCCCCCGGGCTGTACTCCATTATGGCCTCGGGTTCGGTAACTTTCTCCACACAGACCTCTACATTGGCCAGCTTGATTGCCTCGGCCACATGCTGGTCGAGACGGGCACACGTCGGGCAGCCCTCGACGCCAAGTAACGCTATATTCTTCATTTACGAACACCCCTTCTTCCTTGTTGCATTAATTATCTCGCGAAAACTCGGGCCGCAATATGACATTTGTCAAACTGCAAAGAAAGAACGCAGGAATTATTCCTGCGTTCTTTACCAGATGTCCACTACATGAGCCGGATAAGAGCCGAAACATCGTTGAGTATCATCTTGCGGCGGCCAAGGGGAGTGATCAGACCCTGTTGCTGCAGCTCGCTAACCTTCCGACTGAAGTTCTCCAGCGTCATGCCGGTGAGATTGGCCAATCCTTCGCGATTCAAAGGTAAGTCGATTTCGTCACTCCCCTGCTCTTCTCGCAAGTTCAGCAGGAGAGTGACGATTCTTTGCTGGGTAGATCTTGTCCCCAACAATTCGATTTGCGCTTCGGCCTGCAACAGTCTCAGGTTCAGTTCGGCGATGACTCTGTAAGCGATGTCCGGATTACGCCTTAATATATCCTCGGCCTCCCTCTTGTCGATGCGACAGACCTTAGTGGGTCCTAGCGCCTGGGCTGAAGTAGCCAGGTTCTGCTCAGCAAAGAGAACCCCTTCGCCAAAGAAGTCGCCGGGATTCAAGAGGCGCAGAACCTGCTCACAACCCTCCGGCGAAGTGGCAAACAGCTTCACCCTGCCTGTGTTAACGATACAAAGGCTCAGTGCGAGGCTGCCCTGGGTATAAATCAGCTCTCCGTCGTCATAATCTGTCGTGACCAGGATATCGTTGAAACGCGCCAGCTCTTCTTGTCCCAGTCCCGAAAAGATGGGTACGCGGGAGGCACAAATATGCTCGCATAGGCACTCTGACATGGCCTTTCCCCCTTTGCCTGCTAGCCGTCCGAATCGGCTGTGAGATGACATGCAATTGCAGATACACGCAGAGCGTGATATGTTGGAGACGTAATTGACGGAGGTGATCTGGTGAGTACTTTACTGATCTGCGCCATGGAAGAGGAGATCGAAATACTCCGGGGAAAGCTTGGACTTACGCCATGCCCGGGGAAGTCACCCTGGCCGCTTTGGCAGAACGCCGACCTTGATCTGCTGGCCACTGTGTGCGGCGTAGGAAAGGTTAATGCTGCTGCCTGCCTCAGTTATGTGCTGTCTGGGAGAGACATCGCCCGCATCATAGGCGTGGGTGTGGCCGGAGGCTTAAAAAAGAGCCTTGCGATCGGCGACATAGTAATCTCTCAGGATGCTGTCCAGCATGATTTTGACGTGCAGATTTTTGGTTATGACAAGGGGACTATCCCCCGCATCGGTATAAGGGAGTTCCCTGCTCACCCCCACCTGATCGCCTTGGCATTGGGACACGCCGCGGAAATGGATGTCAACGCGGTGCCCGGTAGAGTGTTGTCCGGGGACAGATTCGTTGCGGGTAGCGAGGGGCGGGCTCTGCGTGAAGAGTTTCAGGGAACATGTGTAGATATGGAGACAGCGGCCTGGGCACAGGTGGCTTACCTCTACAGCGTTCCCTGGGTGGCGATACGCAGCATTTCTGACAAAGCGGATGAGGCGGCCACCATGGATTTCCCTGAGTTTTTGCAGCTGGCGGTCACACGCATGTCAGATTTGGTGGAGCGGATGGTTGGTAGTTAGAGGTTAGACGCTAGACTTTAGACTTTAGACGTTAGACTTTAGACGTTAGACTTTAGACGTTAGACTCGCTTTTCGTAGCAGCGAGACCGTGGCTCGCGGGATGGATTACGACACCCTGATGAGGACCGATGGAGACCGATTGACCTGATGGGATCGTTTTGCGTTGTACTTCGCGCGGCGCAGACTCGTCGTAACTTGAACGTTGTCTCAGGAAACCTCTTCAGGAACCCTGCAGCGGGTTTTCTATCAGCGCCCTATCAGTTGCATCAGATACCCGTATCAGGCTGTCGTAATCCCGGTGGAGGCTCAGTCACACCACACTCGAATGGCTCCGCCCCGCAGGTTCACAAAAGTAGACTTCTGCCATGACGGCACTTCACTGGGAAAATCGGCGCGGTAATGCACACCGCGACTCTCCTCCCGGAGCAGAGCCGATTTTGCCACGGACAGGGCTGTCAGAAGCATCCCAGGCATTTCGCAGAGTAACAGATTCTCATATGGGGTACTTGCGGCAAACGACGGAAGTTGTTGCCGCAAGTTTTCTATTGCAGCAATGGCAGCCTCGATACCCGCTCTGTCCCGCACGGGCCCGAGGCCCTTTTGTACGGCGTCGCGCAATTCATTCCTGGCGGCTACAATGTGCAGGCCAGTGCCAGGCCGGACCGCCGGATGAGGCTCTAGTGCTGCCGCAGGAGTTGGCCTGTGTTGTGCCGCGGCCTGGCGTCCAGCGCGCAGGCCGAAGACGACGATATTGGTTAGAGCGTTGCCGCCGATGCGGCTGGCGCCGTCCACACCGCCGGTTGTCTCGCCACAGGCGTAGAGGCCGCCAATCTCCGTACGGCAATGTTCATCGATGATTACCCCACCGGTGAAATAGTGCTCCACCGGAGCCACGGATATGGGCCCAAACGACTTCGGATCCGTACCCCGGGGGTAGAAGCGGCGCATTTCGGCAAAAGGACTCTTCTCCCAGTTCGCCTCGGGGACCTCCTGCAGATGCAGCAGGACCTTGCCCTCTTGCAGTTTCTGCCCCATCAGCCGGGCGCTGCGATCCCGGGCATACAGGTTCGCTTCTCTGCCGTTTTTGAGACCCCACTCACTTAGCGCCACATGCAGGAAAGGCGTCCCCTCTTCATCAGTGAGCCTGACATGGTCTATGATCGGCAGTCCGATCATCCAGCAGGGGAAGCCGGGCTCGTTCCAACCCAGAGGATAGAACTGGACAAACTCCATGTCAGTTAGAGTGAGTCCGGCCTGCAGGGCCAGCGCGTAAGTGTCACCGGTAATTCGCGCAGGGTTATCGGTGTTTCTGTATATGGCTCCGCCGCCGCCGCCGGCCAGCACAACGTTACCGCAGCGAATATAACCATTTCTGCCCAAACGCCAATCATACGTATGAACACCCTGAACTCCACTGTCGAAAATTTCCAGACGTGTGGCTACGGTGTTTCCCAGCATGTCGACCCCGACGCTGCTTGCCAGTGCCGTAAGCTCGGCGGTCAAGCCACCGCCACCCATGATAGGGGTTCTGGCTGATGAACTGACCGAGGCATGCCCGCGCTCAGATAGGCGGATGTTTACTCCCCATTCCTTGAGCTGCGTTAGAGCCGCCCCACCCTCTTGACACAGTACGTCAAGCAGATCAGGGCGGTTTATGCCGCGCCCCGTTTCCATGGTCTTTTGATAGTGCTGCTCTGGGCTGACCTCCCCGTAGGCCAGGCTGAATCCTCCTCCAGCGTAAGCGGTGCACGTGGCAAAGCCATGCTGGGTCTTGTGCAGCAATGCCACCCTGGCACCTTCTTTGGCTGCGGCTACAGCCGCAACCAGACCAGCCCCCCCGGCACCAATGATAACAACATCATAATCGCCCATGAGAAATCCCCCTTTCACCTAGTTATCTATTCTTTTTGTCTCAGGCATATCCTCTTAACCAGGGTAGATATGTAATAATGGATGCTAGGGAACACGGAGGTGCAAATTGAAAGACAGAGCAATTAGCCTACAGAACTCGCCACATTCTCCGGCCATCGGTTATGCCGCTATTGCCGCTTCCTGTTTTTGCTTTGGCTTTTTGGGTTACTTCGGCAAAGTCGGCTACTCTCTGGGCTTCACCCCAGTTACGCTTATGACTGTGCGATTCGTGCTGGCGGCGCTGATTCTGTGGCTTCTGGCGGTGTACCGAGGACTGCAACTCTACCGCATAAACTCGGCGACATTGCCCTTGCTGGCTCTGCAGGGTCTGGCTATGACGGGGACTTCTTTTGGCTATTTCGCCTCTCTGCAATACCTGTCTGCTTCTTTGGCGGCGATAGTATTCTACCTGCACCCCGTGCTGACCATAGCAGTAACGACTGTCTTCCTGCGTGAGAGGTTCACCTGGCCCCGAGGTTTAGCCCTGGCCATGGCGGTTCTGGGCACGACATTCATAAGCGGGGTCTTCGGCAATGGTGATGTCTCGGCGGACGTACGGGGCCTGGTGTGGATTCTAACCGGAGCGGCCTCCTACTCTATCTTCACCTTAATTGGACAAAGGACCACCCGGGGCACGGATTCCATTGTGGTCACAACCTACGCCCTGACTTTCTGTGCTCTGGGGTTTGCCCTTATGGAGTTCCCTGTCTATATGTTTAGCGGCACTCTCACGCCAGCTATGTGGGCCGTGGGGTTAGGCATTGGCTTCATCTGTTCAGTGTTGGCAATACTACTCTATGTGGTGGGCATAAGAGCTGTGGGCGCAGCCCGGGCCTCGGTGGCCAGCGCTCTGGAGCCACTGTCTGGTGTTTTGCTGGCGGCAGTGCTGCTTGGCGAGCGACTGATGCCGGTGCAATGGGTAGGCATGTCTGTTATACTGCTGGCGGTAATAGTGCTGCAGGCAGACAAGTCGCGGCATGGGGCTTGAGGCGTGACAATACAACGAGAAACAGAACGGAGGTAAAGAAATGTTTAGAAGTGTTGATGTAGTAAAGCGAGCCAACTTCTACTTTGGAGGACGGGTGTCCAGTCGCACTGTGCTCTTCCCTGACGGCAGCAAGAAGACATTGGGCGTAATGCTGCCGGGAGAGTACGAGTTTGGCACAGACATGGCAGAACTGATGGAGATTTTGGCAGGACACATGGAAGTGCTACTGCCGAACACGACAGAATGGCAGACAGTGTGTGGCGGCGAGGAGTTTCATGTTGCAGCCGGGTCGTCCTTCAAGCTGAAGGTGCTTGAACCGGTGGACTACTGCTGTTCCTATCTGAAGGACTGAGGGAACGAAAAGTTTGGGGGTATAAGTTGTGTGCGGATTCTGCGGTTTTGTTGAGGCGAAGAGAAGCAGGGAAGAAAAATCTCGCATAATGTCCAAAATGACTGGACAGATAGTGCACCGGGGCCCTGATGATGAAGGCCAGCACATCGCCGAGGGAGCGGCCCTCGGCTTTAGACGCCTCAGCATCATAGATCTGGCAGCAGGACATCAGCCCATGACAAACGAGGACGGCAGTCTTTGGCTGGTCTTTAACGGCGAGATATACAACTATCAGGAGCTGCGCCAGGACCTCCTGGCTAGAGGACACCGATTCCAGACGCAAAGCGACAGTGAAGTGGTCCTCCACCTTTACGAGGAGTACGGTGCGGCCTGCCTCAGTCATCTGCGAGGCATGTTTGCCTTTCTGATATGGGATCAAGGCGAGTCCCGGCTTTTTGGTGCCCGGGATCGTTTTGGCATCAAACCTCTCTATTATGCCGAGCATAATGGCGACCTGATTTTGGCCTCTGAAGCAAAAAGCATACTGGAGTACCCCGGGTTTGCCCGGCGAGTAAACGATGACAGCCTGCAACATTACTTCACGTTTCAGTTTATCCCTGACCCAGAGACTCTGTTTGCGGGTATCAGGCGTCTGCCTCCTGCCCACGGCTTCACGTATTCCGGCGGTAAGCTCGACATCTTCCCCTATTGGGAGCTAGAGTTTAGCCCGGAAAACAAGTCTCTCGACCACTTCGTGGAGGGCACGCAACATCTACTGACCGAAGCTGTTCGCATGCATATGATGAGCGAAGTGCCCCGGGGAGCTTTCCTCTCCAGCGGAGTGGATTCCAGTGTAATTGCAGCTCTGCTCAGGCGACTGGAACATCTGAAGACGTTCTCTGTCGGCTACGCAGAAGACCGCTACGATGAGCTGAGTGATGCCGCAGAAACGGCGCGGCTGCTCGGTACGGAACACCACGAGCTTCGCATAAGCGGAGGCGAGTTCTGGCGGGCGTTACCCCGTATCGTCTGGCACATGGATGAGCCGGTGGCGGATCCCGCAGCCTGCTCGCTTTACTTCGTGGCGGGGCTGGCGGCAAAGGAAATAACCGTGGTATTATCCGGGGAAGGAGCGGACGAGGTTTTTGGCGGCTACGGTATTTACCGGGAGCCGGCAGAAGTGGCCAAATTCGGCCGCATACCTTCACCCATGCGCAGCCTGTTACAGCGCGCGGCGCGAGCTCTGCCCGACGGTGTAAAGGGCAAAGACTACGTGAGAAGAGCGACTACACCGCTTTCGCATCGTTACTTCGGCAATGCCCTTATTTTTACCGAAGAGCAGAAGGATATGTTGCTACCCGGCCGAGCGCACCGGCGTCTTTCGCCCCTTGACATTACCAGGCCATATTTCGAGAAGGTGCAGCACCTCGATGATATATCACAAATGCAGTATCTTGACTTTAAAACCTGGCTTTCAGGGGATATCCTTACCAAGGCTGATCGCATGACCATGGCCCATTCCCTGGAGCTGCGGGTACCTTTTCTGGATCATAAATTGGTTGAGTTTGCAGCCACCATACCTCACCACTTCAAGATCGCCGAAGGTATGACCAAGTATGTTTTACGCAAGGCTTCGGCAGACTGGCTGCCCCCTGCAGTTACACAGCGTCCCAAGAGGGGCTTCCCTGTCCCCACGCGGGAGTGGATAGCCAAAGACTGGTTGCCCGACGTCAGAGGTGCCCTATCGGCCCCTGTGGCAGACGGGTTTTTGGACAAAGGTTACGCGCTGCGTCTCCTGGATGAGCACCTGGCCGGTAAACGGGACAATAGCCGGCGTCTGTGGGCAATTCTGGTTTTCATGAACTGGTATGGTGTGTTTATCGAGCAGAGCATCCATCCGGAGGGGATCTGATCTTGAGCTTCATCCCGTATTGTCACACTATCCGTGGCAAGTTCTCCAGGCGTCTGAACCGCTTTGTGGCCGAGGTTTGTGTGTCGGGTGAAGTGGTCTCGGTGCATGTGCCAAGCTCAGGGCGAATGACTGATATACTGGCGCCGGGGGCTGAAGTGTTGCTGCGCCCCGCGCCAGTACATAGCAAGCGCGCTACCAGGTTCACTTTGCTGGCGGTCCGGTGGGATGACCTATACATATCGGTGGACGCCTCCCTCCCCAATCGATTGTTCAGGGAGATCTTTGCCACCGCAGGCCTGCATGAACTGAAAGGGTGGTTGCTGGAACGCTCTGAGTACACCATGGGTGAAAGCCGCTTTGACTTTCTGCTGCGGCGCAACGATCTGCTGTGTCCGGTGGAGGTAAAGAGCGTGACCCACGTAGACCAGACCGATGGCGCCGCGCGTTTCCCGGACGCCCCCACCGTCAGAGGGAAACGCCATGTACGGCATCTCACGTCCCTTGTTGCGGCGGGGGGATCTGCCGCAATCATCTTTGTCGTGCAGAGAAATGATGCCAGGTATTTTTCACCCTACGCACAAATAGACCCCGGCTTTGCCGCAGAGTTGCGGGAAGCGCAGCGTCAGGGTGTGACAATCCTGGCGTATCGGTGCGAAGTTTCGCCTGAAGGCGTTAGGTTGACCAAGCCTATCCCCATAGTCATATAAAGAGCCGACCCTACAGGGGTCGGCTCTTTGCATGGAATAGGGCTGCCAGGAGCGCCGTAACCGGGATAGCGGCTATGAGGCCCATGCTACCAGCCAGGGCTCTGATGACTTCGGACGAAATTGAATCCATGTTCATGAGGCGTATCATGTCTATGTCGTAGGCGCGTACCAGCAGTAGCAGTGAGAGTGAGCTGCCGGTATAGGCCAGAATCAGTGTGTTGGCCATTGTTCCCATCACATCACGGCCAACATTCATGCCTGACCAGAACAGGCGCTTAACGGAGGCACCCGGGTCTGCCTTGTGCACTTCGCTGATGGCGGAAGCAATAGACATGCCTACGTCCATGACTGCCCCTAGAGCGCCGATAATGATGCCAGCCATAAGTAGACCGCGAAAATCGAAGTCGGTCGCCTGGGGTATGTATACCAGCATTTGAGCTTCCTGGCTGGACAGGCCAGTCAAACGCGCCATCCCGCCGGCGGCGATGGCCAGAAGCCCGGCTGTAAGCACACCACCCACTGTCCCCGCGATAGCAGCGGCGCTCTTGCCGTTTAACCCGCCGACGAGAGTGATAGTGAAGGCGGTAGCGACCGCACTGACTATCACCGCCAGCAGAATCGGATCGTTCCCTGCCAGTAGCATGGGGATGAAGAACCAGATGATCATGACACCTATTATGACCAGCGAAAGAAGACTCTTCAGGCCCTTAACTCCACCAAATCCAGCCAGAACGAGGACAAAGAGAAGAGTAAACCACAAAAGGGAACGGTCGCGTTCGTTGTCTGCTACGTAGACCTCGCTGACCTCGCCAGCCACAGTCTCTATGGCCAATAGAACCCGGTCTCCGGCGGAGATATGTATGTCATAAGCCGGGGTGCCCGTAATAAAGTGCTGGGTCTCTGCAATATGCCCTTTGAAGGGGCCGCTTACTATTTCAACGACGACGTGATAAGCCTCTGCTCCAAAACCCAGGCTACCTTCAAAGCCGGCGTCGGGCAGATACTCCATGCTGAGTATTTTACCCTTGGCGTATTGCGGCTCTTGAGCCGAAGACTCCGCCGAGACTACGCCTGACGCAATTAGCAATACCAAGGCTGTAAGAATCAGGGCCACAAACTTCCTATGCATAAAAAACACCCCTGTGGCATTGTACCACAGGGGGATGCTTATCGGACGAGGGCCGTGGCAAAATCCTCACATATGTCTGCCACATCTTCGATTCCCACAGAAACCCGGATGAGCCCGTCGTCTATGCCGAGCTTTATGCGCTCGGTGCCGGTGAGACTGCGGTGGCTGGTCTGGGCCGGATGCGAAAGTGTGGTGGCCACACCGGCCAGGCTGGGCACGAACTCCACCAGCTGAAGCTTACGGATTACCTGGTCTACGCTGTATCGGCCACCCTCGACGACAAAACTCAGCATGCCGCCAAAATCACTCATTTGCTCGCGGGCCAGAATGTGCTGAGGATGTCCAGGCAACCCTGGATAAAAAACCCTGGTAACTCTCGGCTGCGAAGCCAGAAACACTGCCAGCTCCATGGCGTTGTGGCAGTGCTGGCGCATGCGCAGTGGCAGAGTCTTGATGCCCCGCATAATTAGCCAGGTGTCGAAGGGACTGGGCACGCCGCCCATGTTGATGTGGAGGGGGCGCAGCCTGTCCACCACGCTTCGTTTCCCCGCCAGCGCCCCGCCTGTTACATCAGAGTGCCCGTTTATGTACTTGGTCAGGCTCTCAACGACCAGATCAGCGCCCAGGGCCAAAGGCTGGCAAAGCAATGGGCTGGCGAAGGTGTTGTCGACTACCATGTCAATGCCATAAGCACTCTTGATTCTTGCCAGGGACTTAAAATCCACTAGTTTCATTAAAGGGTTGGAGATTGTCTCTACAAAGAACATACGGGTGTTCTTGCGGATAGAGGCCTCCACTTTGGAAAGGTCCGTCATATCAATGAAGGAGACGTCTATACCAAACCTGGCCAGATCACGGGAGAGCAAGACCTGGGTGCCGCCATAGAGATCCTGAGTAGCTATGATGTGGTCTCCCGCTGAACACAGACCCATAATAGCTGTAGCTATGGCAGCCATGCCTGAGGAAGACACCAGGGCGGTCTCAGCGCCTTCCAAGGCGGCTATGGTATGCTCCAGTGCGTCCATGGACGGATTCCCGTAGCGCGAATAGACAAAGGCTCCTGGCTCGCCTGAAAACGCGTCGTCAACTCCAGGCAGTGTATCGAAGCTGAAAACTGAAGTCTGATATATAGGCGATACCGTGGGCCGACTCTTGGGGGGCGGCGCTCCCTTACCCGCGTGTACCGCCTGAGTCCATTTGCTGACGTCCTTTTTCATTGCGATCACCCCACTGCTTATTTTGCAAATGTTACCTGGTAAGTGCTTGGTCGGCCGCCTTGAGCTTGTCGCGAATGGCCAGATGACAAGGGCACCTGCTTTCGCAAATGCCGCACTCAACGCAGTCAGCGCCGTCAACGGGCAAGGCGTCGTAACGTGTCTGGGCCCAGTCCGCCAGGCCGTACCTGCGAACATAGCCCTCCAGGATGAAAATGGTAGAAATAGGCACGCCGGAGGGGCATGGCTGGCAATAGTCGCAGCGGCGGCAGAACTCCTGGCCCAGAGCATCGGCCTCCGCCAGAACTCGCTCTCTTTCGGCAACACTCAGGGGGCCGGCGACAACAGCAGCCACGTTGGCGCGGACCTGTTCCACGCTGTCCACTCCCGGTATAATTACAGAAACTGGCGCCTCCAGAGCATATCTTATAGCCAGGCTGGCATCGGCAAAAGACCCTCCAGCCAGCGGTTTCATGACAATCCTGCCGAGATTCAGTTCAACGGCACGTTCCAGCGAAGGCACAAACTGCTGTTCGACTACGTTAAAGGGAAACTGTATGCTATCGAAGATTTCCGTGTTCTGCATCTGTATGAGAAGTTCGTTACTGTGGCTACTTATGCCAACGTAGCGGACAAGACCTTTATCCCTGGCTGAAAGCAACTCCGCAAGCGCCCCATCTTTGGCGCAAACTGCTTCCCATGCTTCCGGTGAAGCCACATTGTGTAGCTGATACAGGTCGACATAATCCGTCTTAAGTTCTCTCAAACATGCCTCGAGATCCTTTCGCAGGCCTGCTCCATCGCGACTGGGAGACTTGGAGGCCAGAATGGCCTGGTGTCTCTTGCCAAGTAAGGCCTGTCCCAATTTTGTCTCGCTGTCGCCGTACCCGCGGGCAGTGTCAAAAAAGTTGATTCCTTCCCAGAGACAGCTATGTATGATTTCTGTGGCTTCCTGAGAACCCACCCGCTGGATAGGAATGCCGCCGAAGCCAAGCCGTGAAACTTTTAGCCCCGTGCGGCCCAATGTCGTGTAATGCATGATCTTCACTCCTCATCACTTGGCCAGAACTACCGCCAGATTGTACATATTGGTGTCAAAATAGGGAGGTTGCTTCAGGGCCTCGCCGATGGCACTGACGACTATCCTGCCGCCCTGCATGCCGACCATCATGCCGCCCTGACCGCGCGACAGAACGTCCACCGCTTCCGCACCCATGATCGTCGCCAGAATGCGGTCCCGCGCCGATGGAGTACCTCCCCTTTGTACATGTCCCAGAACCGTCACCCGGGTTTCCAGGCCACAGGTTTCCATGATGAACTTACTCACGGCGTAACCCGAAGTAACCCCTTCGGAAACCACGATGATGCTGTACAACTTTCCCCGCAAATGCGACTGTCCGAGGCGCTGGCACACTTCGGTCAAAGCCAGTGGTTCTTCCGGCACCAGGATTGATTCTGCTCCTCCGGCCAGCCCCGCCTGCAAGGCAATCATGCCGGCATCGCGACCCATTACCTCGATAATAAAGATACGCTCGTGGGAAGTTGCTGTATCCCTGATGCGGTCGATGGCTTCCACAGCGGTGTTCACAGCTGTATCAAACCCGATGGTTTCCTCCGTTCCGGGAATGTCGTTGTCGATAGTAGCGGGAACACCCACGGTCATGATGCCTTGCCGGTAGAGCCTTTCGGCGCCGCGAAAGGAGCCGTCCCCGCCAATGACCACAAGACCTTCAATCCCATTCAAGCGCAGTACCTCCAGCGCCCTTTCCTGCCCAGCGGGCGTCACAAATTCGTCTGACCGGGCAGTTCTCAGGTACGTGCCTCCCCGGTGGATAATATCTGCTACGGAACTGACGTCTAGTGCTTCTACGTCGTTGGCAAGGAGACCGGCATAGCCGCGCCTGATGCCTATCACTTCGCAGCCCACGCTGAGCCCCTTCCTCACCACTGCTCTGATGGCAGCATTCATTCCCGGGGCGTCTCCACCACTGGTCAAAACACCAATTCGCACTATCTGTTCACCTTCCCCAACCTGCACAAATTCTGATTGATTATCTCCATTGCCTCTTCGATCTCCGAAACGGGCACAAGCAACTCACAGGGGCCATCTTCACCCACAGCAAGCCTGAGAGATGCCAGCAAACCGCTACTTTCCAGAGCCTTCTGCAGCAGCTCGGCTATTCTGCGCGACGAAGCTACATATACTACCCGGAGCATAACATTACCTGCCTTCACCTGCGAAATGTGCTCCCATTAATCCCGCCTGTTGTGTGCCAGCCGCGCGGAAGCAGCAGCAGCCAGGGCCGCGACAATATCATCCAGGAAAGTGTGAACCATGGAGCTTTCCTTGTTGTTGAGCTGGGCCAATATCCCCGGCTTTACCTTGTCCAGGTAACCGAAGTTCGTCAATCCTATGGTCCCATACACATTGGTTATACCCACAGCCAGAATCTCGTCGACGCCATAAAGGGGATTATCCTGGCGCATAAGGGTCTGTAAAGGTTCAGGGAGCAGACCCTTTTCCGCGTAGCTATCGAGGGTGACTCCGGTGACTATACAATGTTGCACTTCTCTCTTGTCAAGCACGTTAAACACGCTGTCCAGGCACTGCTCCATAGTAAGAGCGGGATTATATGGTCGCTGCAGATCCAGTACGATCTGGGCGACGTCCTGTATGGCGACTCCTCGCTCTTTCAGCATCTCAATGACCAAATCTCTCATCGTAAACCTCCTAGTGTCCTTTGCTATATGTTACTTCGACGCATTCGCGTCCGAGACAGCCTCTGAGATCAGCCAGCAGCTGCTGGGAACCGCAGACATTCATTTCATCATTCACCTTTATCAGCTCTGGCTGTTCGGCAAAACGGAGGAACACGGGGACTTTCCCACCGTTCTTCTGAAGCAGGCTCCTTACGCGCAGCATCAACTCCCGCTCTGCCGAAGTGAGGGTAAGTATAACACTTTGCGGCGTGACATCCTCCCACACTTCTCCCGTTTGTGGCGTTAGCAGCTTCATTTCGGAAACAGCCAGTGAAGTCCGCTGATCCCGGTGGTTCACCTGACCCCGCACACTGACCACACGGTTTGGGGCCAGCTTGTCTGCACACTTATCGTATTCCCGGGGGAAAACAACCGCTTCAAAAGAACCTGCGAAGTCCTCCAACTGGAGAAAAGCCATGTTCTTGCCACCGCGGGTAACAACGGGCCTTAGCTCGGTGATTATCCCTGCCAGAACTACTTCAGACTTGTCCTCGCACTCCGCAAGATCCTGCGAAATGTGAGAAGATGCGCGACGCATGGCTACCCGATAAGGGTCGAGAGGGTGCCCGGATACGTAGAAGCCAAGTAGCTCTTTTTCCATTTCCAGAACTTCCGCCACGGCAAAATCGGGGATGTCAGGCGCAGTTACTTCCACCACGCTCTCGGCACAGTCCTCCATTAGCTCAAATATGGAAAGCTGGCCGCTTTCCCGGTTTCGCCGCGCAATCTGACATTTTTCCAGACACTCGTCCAGCATAGACAAAAACTGCCTGCGGTTGAGCCCAAGCGAAGCCAATGCCCCTGCCTTGATAAGATATTCCAAAACGCGCCGATTGAGAGAGACATCATCCAGGCGCGAGAGGAAATCGAAGAGCGACTGGTAAGGTCCAGATTTTCGCCGTTCAACTATGGGCTCGATGACCTTGGCCCCCACGTTCTTAATGGCCATCAGGCCAAAACGTATGTCCGAACCAGAAACGGTGAAAGCGGCGCTGCTCTCGTTGATGTCCGGTGCCAGGACCTTGATCCCCAGGCGTTTACACTCCTCCAGATAGAGCTTAAGCTTGTCAGTGTTCCCGGCCACTGAGGACATCAGCGCGGCCATATACTCAGCGGGATAATGACACTTGAGATAAGCCGTCTGATAGGCAAGCACAGCATAGCCTGCGCCATGGGACTTATTAAAAGCATATTTGGCGAACTCGGCCATCTCGTTGAACACCTGATTGGCAACATCCTCGGGCACTCCCTTGGCCAGCGCGCCCGGAACCTCCACCTCTCCTGTTTCTTCATTCCTGACCCCGTGCAGAAAGGACTCGCGCTCGAGTTCCATGATTTCCGGTTTCTTCTTGGCCATAGCCCGCCGAACCATATCGGCGCGCCCCAGAGAATATCCAGCCAGCTCGCGCACGACCTGCTGTACCTGTTCCTGGTACACCAGGCAGCCATATGTCACCTTGAGTATGGACTCAAGACGGGGATCAGCATAGGTTATGTCTGCGGGACTCTCGCGGTTCTGCAAGTATCGCGGGATCTGCTCCATGGGGCCCGGACGAAATAGAGAGATTCCAGCGATGATATCTTCAAAGCTGTTGGGGCGAAGCTTGGCGAAGAAATTGCGCATGCCGCCACCCTCAAGCTGGAACACTCCAAGTGCTTCGCCGCGGGAAAGCATATCGTAGGTCTCTTTGTCATTGTAACCAATTTCTGTGAAATCGAGCTTCTCTCCCCGCGACTTTTGCACTAGTTTAATGCAGTCATGAATTACGGTCAGTGTGCGGAGACCCAGAAAATCCATCTTGAGAAGGCCGAGATCCATTACGGTGTTCATATTGAACTGTGTAATGACGGCTTGCCCTGATCGAGCCAGGGGAATCAGGTTAGTCAAAGGTTCGGGGGTAATCACTACGCCTGCGGCATGAACCGAGGAGTGTCGAGGCATTCCTTCGAGAGACCGGGCGATATCGAGGAGTTCACGCACTCTGGCATCGGTGGTGTACAGGGCGCCTAGCTCCTGAGATTTTTCCAGCGCATCATTAAGGGTGATATTGAGTTCTTCGGGGACTAGTTTAGCCAACCGGTCGGCTTCGTTAAGGGGCAGTCCCAGTACCCTGGCTACATCACGGACCACTGCACGGGCGCCGAGAGTCCCAAAGGTGATAATCTGACAGACGTTGTCATGCCCGTACTTGTCTGTCACGTAGGAAATAACTTCATCCCGCCGCTCGTAACAGAAGTCGATATCGATATCAGGCATACTGACCCGCTCCATATGCAGGAAACGTTCAAAGAGCAAGTCGTAGGGTAAGGGATCGAGGTCAGTAATGCCCAGAATGTATGCAACCAGCGAACCTACAGCTGAACCCCGGCCCGGACCCACCGGAATGTTATGCTCCCGGGCAAAGGTGGTAAAGTCCTGGACGATGAGGAAATAGCCGGCGTAACCGGCGCGGTCCAACACGTCGAGTTCGTACTCCAGGCGTTCCATCACTTCCGGACCTGGACTCTCGTAACGCCATTTGAGCCTCTCATAACAGAGATGTTTGAGATATGATGACTCAGTGTAGCCGGATGGTATCTCGAAATGAGGAAGATGAAGCTCCCCAAAAGAAAATTCCACGTTACATTGGGAGGCGATGTCCGCCGTGTTGGCGATAGCTCTCTGCAAAGTCTCCCGGGGGATGTACGACATGCGGTCGAAGAACTCCTCCGGATCGTTTACGTAGAATCCCTCCACAAAGCGCATACGGTTGACATCTGTCTGCACCTTGCCGGTCTGAATACACAACAGCACGTCGTGGGCCTTGTGCTCCTCTGGGGTCACGTAATGGCAGTCGTTGGTTACCACCAGGGGCAGTTGCAACTCTTCTGCAATTCTGAGCAGAGAAATATTGACGGGTTTCTGCTCAGGAAGTCCATGTTCCTGCAACTCGAGATAGAAACGCCCCGGATAGAGCGCAGAGAAACGCCGGGCAAGCTCTCTGGCACCTTCTTCATCCTTCATCAGCAATGCCTGCGGGATATCCCCGCCCAGGCATGCGCTAAGGGCAATAATCCCCTCGCTGTATGTCTCCAGCAGTTCCCAGTCCACGCGAGGGCGATAATAGAAACCTTCAGTAAAGCCAAGGCTGACCAGACGGATAAGGTTGTGGTAGCCTGTCTGATTCATGGCCAGCAATACCAGATGGGTAGTCTGGTCATCTGTGCCGGCATCGCGCTGAAGCCGGCTGCGCGGAGCCACGTATACCTCACAACCGATAATGGGTTTGATACCCTCTTCTTTGGCGGCACGATAAAAATCGATCACGCCATACATGCTGCCGTGATCGGTTATAGCGACAGACGTCATTCCTCTTGCTTTTACATGTTTAACTAGCTCTTTGATGCGGGCAAAGCCGTCGAGCAAGCTAAACTCGGTATGCACGTGCAGGTGCGCAAAGTCCACGTTTCTAACCTCCGGATCTCCAGATATTTATATCTTCGCTTAAAGCGGGTTGAAGTCCTACCTTGATTCGGGCAAGTTTTGCCTGCAGGCATGGCTTGCCAATGCCACAGTGATGGTCTACATTTACATTGGAGGTGTTCCTCATGCAGATTCCTTACGGGCATACGCACTTTGATCTGGATATTGCAGCTGACTTGTTGCTGCCCTCACCGGGCACAAACGGCCCTTCACTTGAAGAAATGTTTGTCCACGCTGATAACAGAACGTACATTTCGAACCTTCAGGCGGCGCGCAGAGTGACGCTGGTCGTGCCAGACAACACTCGCCCTGACGCGCACAGGCGGGTTCTGCCGCACTTGATGCCGCTGATGGGGGGAAAGGCTCAGGTTACCATTGTAGTCGCCTGTGGAGCCCATGTGGCTCCTGGCAAGTCCTTTCTCGATGAACTCAGTGCATTAGCTCCCGGAGCAGACGTGCATGTGCACGATTGTGACAGTTCCAGAATGGTCAACCTGGGAGTCACCCGTCGCGGCACACCGGTGAGGGTGAATGAGACTCTTCTGTCTGCCGAGGTGCTGGTCGGCATCGGCAGTGTGGCGGTACACCCCTTTGCCGGTCTTAGCGGCGGTCCAAAGCACTTTGTGCCCGGCTGCGCCGCCCGTGAGACCATCACCGCCAACCATAGTCTCTTGCTGGATGAAAAGGCCGCTCCAGGGCGTCTTATCGATAACCCGCTGTATCTGGACCTTCTCGAGGCAGTTTCCCTGCTGGGCGAGCCACTGATAATCAACGAGGCGTTGGCTCCGGACGGCACCCCCATAGGTTACCACATGGGCAGGGTGGCTCAAGCCCATGGGCTGGCGGCAGAGCTGGCCTTGCGCGCAGCTGCCGTTCCCCTAGATGAGCCCTACGATCTGATTATTGCCTCGGCTGGAGGGTTGCCTCGCGATATCAACCTGTACCAGGCTATAAAGGCTCTGGAGATGGCTGCGCTGGCTTGCCGACCGGGAGGAAGGCTTGTACTTCTGGCACAATGTCCGGAAGGGGTTGGGTCTGCGCTCTATGAGGACTGGGCGCTGCGGGGCAGAAGTGAACAGGAGGAGATGGTCAGAAGCCACTTCATGGTTGGAGCCCACAAGGCTTTCCTGGCCACTCGAGCCCTGGGCAAGTTGGGTGGCGCCGTACTGGTGTCCGAACTGCCGCCCAGCCTGGTAAAGTCCATGGGCTTTATGCCCGCGACCAGTCTCGAGGAAGCTCTAAGTATGACACAAATAACATCGGCGAGCAAAATCGGTGTTATGCCGTACGCTACGGCCAGCCTGCCAAGGGGACTGCGCTAGAAGCAAACTAAAACGAGAGGGACGGGGCATGCCCGACCTCTCGTTTTTTCGTGCGCTAAACCTACTGCGACAGTGTCTCTCGCAGTGTTTCTAAGGCATCCTGAACCTGTGCTGCGGGAAGTGAACCCTGTGCCGCATGGGCGTTACCTCCGCCTTTGCCGTCATACTTCGCATACAGTTGTCTAAGCATCGCACCAGCCTCGAGCGCTGAGCTACTGCTAATAAAAATCCTTGCTGGGTCCTGGGGCATTACCAGCACCGCCACAGCAGGCCTGCGCATTCTGGATATCGCCGCCAGCAGATATTTAGCGTCATCCATTTCTTCGTTCCATTCTGGGAACTCAAAATATGTCCCCCAGGTAAAAGTGCTGTGGGGACTGGCTGAAACGGCGCGGTACTCCATAAGCTCCCGACTCAGACGAGTGCGCTCTCTCCTCAGCTCCTTCTCAGTGGTCAGCAGTCGCTCGATGGCTTCCGGTTGCTCTGCATAAGGAGCGGACAACATTTGTGCCAAAACGTTGTCACTGGCTATCCGCCGTGCATACTCTCTGAGGGCTCGCTCCCCGCACACAAAAATGACGCGAGTGCGGCCGCGGGTGCGCTCTGTGGCCAGCACCTTGATAAACTGCACCTCAGCCGTAGTTGCGACATGCGTCCCCCCACAGGGGCACATATCAAAGTCGCCCACCGACACCAACCGTATGGGACCTTTAACCACAGGGCTCTTGCGCAGTTCTTCAGGGAGGGTTTCCCGGTCGTCGTGGAAAGAAGTACCGATGGGCAGTCCCCGTCTTATAATTTCATTTGCCAGCGCCTCGCCTGCAGCAATTTGCGCTTCGGTCATATCCCCGAGCGAGAGGTCAATGCTCACTGACTTGTCCGTCAGGTGAAAACTGCTGGTAGCCGCTGCAAAGAGTCGCCAATAGGCTTGCGAAAGGATGTGCTGCCCGGTGTGCTGCACGGAGTAGTCGTGGCGCACGGCCATATTCACTCGGCCAATCACATCATTTTCGGGAACCGGCCTATCTACCACGTGCCACACATGGCCTTCGTGCTCGAATACACGCAGAACATTCGCGGCACCTATGGTTCCTGCATCTGAAGGCTGGCCTCCTCCCTCAACGTAAAAACACGTGCGGTCAAGTTCCAGCCACCAGCTGCCGTCTTCTTCACGGCGTGAAACGACCTTCCCTGCAAACTGCTCGCACGTTGGGTCTGTCAAGTATATTCTCTGGCTCACACGTCATACCTCCGGTCTATTGTGCCATGCGCTCCCATTGCTCGTAGAGATCACGCAGGCGGCTACAGACTCTATTATAGCGCGTGATGATACTTTTTCCTCCTTCGGGAAGGCTGAAAAAATCTCGCCCAGCCATTTGCTCCTCGAAATCCACCTTCTCTTTCTCCAGTCGCTCAATCTCACGCTCCAAGTTTTGCATGTCCGTGTCTCCCCTTGCGGGTGGCCTTTTGACGGCGCGAGAGCGCTGCCCGGGCCCCGGCGCAGATCTTTGGATTAACTGACGCCAGTCACTGTAGTTGGTGCGATGGTCTATTATCCTTCCGCCGTCTATTTGCCACAGACGAGTAGCCAGTTTGTTCAGGAAATAGCGGTCGTGGGATACAAAGATAATCGTGCCGGTGTAGGCCAACAAGGCTCTCTCCAGAGCTTCGCGGCTCTCTATGTCCAGATGGTTGGTGGGCTCGTCCAGAATAAGAACGTTAAATCCAGAGAGCAGGAGCTTAGCCATGTTCAGGCGATTGCGTTCTCCTCCTGAGAGCGTCGAAACACTCTGCCAGACCAGATCGCCGCGAAAAAGAAACCGCGCCAGGTGTGAGCGTGCTTCATTTTCTGTCAGGGGTGCGTAGGCCATGATCTCATCAACAACTCTGCCGTTTGGCGCGAGGAGTTCAAGCTGCTGATCGAAATAACCTACATGGGCAGTGGGACTAATCTTGACAACCCCCCGGTAACAAAGCTTCCCTGTCAGAGCGCGCAGGAGCGACGTCTTGCCACTACCGTTTACTCCCAGCAACGCCAGGCGTTCTCCGCGCTTCACTTCAGCCGAAAAGGGCGCAAAAAGCATCTTGCCATCATACCCAACCTGAAAGTTCTCCAGCACCAGGACATCACGCCCAGAGCGCCGCGACTCGTTTACAGACAAGCGCAAGGACTGCTTTTGACGCGGCCGGTCAACAGCCCTGGTGGCTATGCGGGCAAGCTTCTTTTCCATGCTCTTGGCCATGGTGGACCTGGTTCCGGCCTTAAACTTGCTTATCCACTTGCTCATTCGTTTCATTTCGGCCTGTTCTCTGGTGTATCTCTCTTCGAGACCTGCCAGGTTCTGAGCCTTAAGAGCACGATACTTGCTGAAGTTACCTGCATACTCGGTAGTTTTGTGCTGCTCAAGTTCTATGCAACGGGTGACTACCTTGTCAAGAAAGTGCCTGTCGTGGGATACCAGCAACACGGCCCCGCGGTAGTTAGGCATAAAGGACTCCAGCCACTCCACTGCTTCCAGGTCCAGGTGGTTGGTTGGCTCGTCCAGTAGCAGCACCTCTGGTTCCTCGAGCAAAGCCTTGGCCAGTGCGGCTCGCACCTTCTGCCCACCACTAAGACTGATCACATCCTGGTCAAAGTGCTCCTCCTTGAAGCCAACTCCAGCCAACACTGTCTTAACCCGGCTTTCGTACTCGTACCCACCGCGCATCTCGTAGTCGTCGGTCAGCTGAGCATACTTGCGCATAGTTTTGTCCAGGCCGTGTGAACTCGCCATCTGGGCTTCGAGCTCACGCAGCTGTGTTTCCAGCGCGCGCAGAGGAGCGAACACTTCCGACACTGCAGCAAACAACGACATCCCCGGTGTAAAGGACGGTTGCTGATCCAGATAATGTACACGGGCATCGCCGGCAAAGGCAACTGTACCCTCCTCCTGCCGTAACCTTCCGGCAATCACTTTGAGCAGGGTAGTCTTGCCTGTTCCATTCTGCCCGATTAGGGCAACTTTTTCGCCTGCAGACAGCTGTAGCGAAACCTTATCCAATATGAGTACATCGGCATAATATACCGTAATGTCTTTTGCCACCAGCACAGCCACGCTATTCACCCCTTCGTATTTCGCTTTAAGTTTATTTACTACAGGGCACTGCCGTCAAGGTAAGGTATTTTTCTCATTTGAGTACCGGACCTCCGCATGTTGTTCGATAGC
The DNA here is from genome assembly GCA_002345475.1 of Firmicutes bacterium UBA2296. Classification (GTDB taxonomy): domain Bacteria; phylum Bacillota; class UBA994; order UBA994; family UBA994; genus UBA2296. Next base: position 29,252 of record DDWC01000133.1, on the reverse strand, counting down.
AAAAAGATACTGTATACTAGTAAGCGTGCAAACCATGTATAATAAACACTAAAGTTTTGTGAAGACGAAAGGCCAGGTAATGCATGCGAAGATCACTCCCCAAAGACTACATCCGCAAGCTCTGGAGAGCTATAGTCGAATTTGATATGCTGAGGCCCGGCGACAAGGTTCTCATCGGCCTGTCCGGAGGGAAGGATAGCAGTTTCCTGACTTACGCCCTCGCCTGCGCCCGCGATTCGCGACCCTTTGATTTTGAGCTGGGAGCGGCAACGCTGGACCTGGGCCTTTCTGAAGAACCCGTCGATTTTGTGAGCCTGCAATCTTTTGTCCAAAGCCTTGAGATGCCTTTTTACAGCGACAGAGTTGACGCCGGGGAGTTCATCTTGTCCGGAAATGACAAGAGCCCTTGTGCAAAGTGTGCCCATTTGCGTCGAGGCGCCCTGGTCAGTATGGCCAAGGCCCATGGCTATAACAAGATCGCTTATGCTCATCATCTGGATGACGCTGTTGAGACTTTCCTGATGAGTACTCTGTATTCCGGCCAGATGACCACTTTTCAGCCCACTACGTTCCTCGACAAGAACGATATCACCGTCATCCGCCCTCTGTGTTACTTCCGCGAGCGGGAGATAGTATACGGTCAGCGCCACATCCCTTTCACTCCCCACAAGAGCCCCTGCCCTCTGGACAAGCACACCATCCGGCAAAAGGTCAAAGACCTCATAAGAGATTTGGACTTGGAGAACGGATGCGTTTTTGATAACCTCACAGCCGCCATGCGCAACGGTAGCCCGCTGGAGCAATGGCCTCGCAAATTGACCCGGGCCGAACTCAAGCCTCGCTACATAAATCTGATGAACAGCAACACAACTGAGGAAAACTGAATTGGAGGCATGATTGGATGGCCATCGCCGGCATAGCCATTGCATTTATCGTCATCACACTTCTCGTACAACGGAAGGTTCCCCTGGGGCCCGCTCTGCTCACGGGTGCAGCAATTGTGGGGCTTACCTCGGGGAAAAACCCGCTGGAGATCATAACAATCGCCTATCACGGTTTGCTGGAACCGGCTTCGATCAACCTGATTCTTACTCTGGGCATGATCAGTATGCTCGGCTCGATAATGCAAAAGGAATCATTGTTATCCCGAATGGTGGGCTCGCTGCAAACAGTGCTGCGCAGCACAAAACTGACAATCATGTTTGTGCCTTCAATCATCGGTACCTTGCTGGTGACCGGAGGAGCAATTATGTCAGCTCCCACTGTTGAAGAACTGGGTAAAGAACTGGATTTGCCACCTGAAAGAATGGCGGCCATCAATCTGCTCTTCCGGCACGGCTGGTACTTTGTTTACCCACTTATGCCCGCCTTCGTCATGGTCACCAGCATAACGGGTCTGGAGCTGAACCGGCTCCTGGTGGCCCAGATTCCTCTGAGCGTAGCCGTTCTTGTCGCGGGATATTTCACCTTCCTGCACGGAGTACCTGACAAAGGTAAAGACAAACCTGCGCCCACCGCCGCTGATGTGGGCAGGCTCACCGCCTATACCGCGCCGATCTGGGTCAGCCTGACCTTGACGGTTGCTTTTGGGCTGCCCTTCCCTGTTGCTCTATTGGTAGGCATGGGAGTAGCTTTCGCTGTGGCCAGGGTGGCCGTCTCGCGCATTCCTATGTTACTGTACAAAGGAATAAACTGGCCGATAGTGCTTTCTGGCGTGGGAATCATGGTGTTTAAGGCCGTTACCAGCCAAGTGGACGCGCTCCCGGTTCTAATCGAAAACATGCTTGCGGCCGGGCTGCCGGCGCGGGCGCTCTTCGTGATCTTGCCCTTTGTGGCCGGAATAGTCTCAGCCTCTAACACCTCGGCTCTGGGGCTCACTCTCCCTCTGCTTTTACCAGCGATGCAAAGCACCGACCTGGTTCTCTTTGGCACGGTAGCGGCCTACACTTCTTCCTTCGTCGGCTATTTTGCTTCGCCTCTGCATCTCTGTCAGGTGCTAACATTGGCCCACTTCCGTTGCGATATCATGAAACTCTACAGAGAGTACTTGTACCCAATTCTGGCCATCTCAGTGACACTGCTGGCGCTGGGATTCATACTTTAGCGAATAGCGCTTGGCGCTTAGCGCTTGGTGAGCTTGGTGAGTAAGAGAGGGGAATGGAACACCGGACACTGACACCACTGGCGTGAGGACACAGATACCACAGCGGATTCGAGGGCCCCGGCTCGAGATGCTTTACCTTATCGGAGCAACGTCCTGAAATCGCAAGGCATGCACTTTCTTGTACCGTCGTCCTTCGAGGAGCCAAGAACAAGGAACCAGAAACGATGCCGCAGGCGACAGACAACAGACAACAGACATATTAAAGGCGCGGGAGACAGTCCCGCGCCTTTAATATGTCCACAAGGTTATTTCTTTCGCTTCTTATCCCGTCTTTCCCGGTGCACCTCGACCACTGTCCAGCCGTGAGGTGTACAGGTAATCGTGGCGCGATCAATCATATAGCCGACGATTACCAGGCCACGACCGGATGAGCCTTGCCCGGCCAGTTGCCCATAATACTGATCGTACTCGTCACGGCGTTCCTGATTAAGATCGCGCAGGGCTGCTTGCCTGACTTCCTCGCTCATGCCGCCTCCATTATCGGTTACGCGAATAGTCACTCCATCGCCATCGTCAAAAATTTCGGTTTCAATAAGGGAGGCTCCGGTGTCAATGGCATTGGCCACCAGAGCATCGGTTATACGGCGGACGATCGCCTTTTGTATGTTCATGTGACTACCTCTTTTCCGTAAAGGATCGAATCATGACCACCATGAGAGTAGCTACAAATCCCGCGGCCAGGCCGTTATTATACAGGTTCATGCCGCCATGCATTATGCCAACGTGTGAGACCACGGCAAGGTGCAAAAAGCCAGCCAGCAGGCCGACCAGGGGGCCAAAGGCGCCAGAAAGCGGAGCAAGGCAGGTGCCAAACAGGGCCGCGAGCATTGGCCCGGGATCTGCGGGAGCGACTACTTGCACAAAGGTAGCCAGATAGACGCCGAGCATGATTGGCACTGAGTTGCGCAGATGCTTGCCAAAGGCGGCGAAGCCAACCATAGTGAGGACTCCCCCCAGCAGTGGTCCATTTAGCGACCCTGCTATCAGGAAACAGTAGCCAAGGCCCAGCAAACCGAGGAGGCCCATGTTCAGATACGTGGTAGCATAGTCGACCTGGATAGTGAAGTCTGTGACCATGGCGCCTGGCAACGCCATTAAGCTTTTGAGTTTCTTCACTGTGGCGCCTGTGGTCAGACCGAGGACTATCATGGAGGCGAAGTAGACTGAAAAGAACAGGAAGAGGGGCAGACTGTACTCCGTGCTCCAATAAAGCACCGGGGAAGCTGTGTAGCCAAAGGATTTGAGCAAGGCTAGAGCAAACATGCCAACTATTCCTGCTGCGAACCCCACGTTGTAAAGATTGTATCCCTGATGATTGTGCAGCAAGTGTGGCGCGAGAGCCGGCAATACGAAACCTACCGCAACTCCTGCCAGAAGGCCCCAAAGCCAGTGCACTCCCAGTCCGAACATAATGTGACTGACCAGGGGCCCCAGAGCCGTGCCAAACATTGCTACCAGTACATAGGACTGAAATCTGCCCTGCTTAGCCACGCTGAATAGGTAGACCCCGAGGAAAATCGGCAAGACGTTTAGAGGTGTCTTGCCAAAGAGAGCGAAGCCAGCCATGATGAAAACTGCCGCGATAGCGCCACCGGAAATCTGTGTGCCGACGATGGTCAACAGGGCAAGCCCCATCAGGCCTACGACGCCTGAGTTAACCAGAGCCGCTCGAGGACCAGCCAGGGCGAAGTAATCGGTGATGAGCACGCCTGGCGACGTAATGACTCGTCCCCATTCCGGCAGGATGTCGCCGCCCGGCCACAAGAGGCCGGCAGCCACCAGCGCCAACAGATAGGAAAGCAATATCAACCTGTGTTTGTTGGCCTTCATGCAGATCTTCCTTTCCTTGCCACATCGCCTCGCGACGTCAACCAGAAGCATCCCGCCAGGAAGGCAGCGTAACAACCCCCCAGGGCCGCGGCTATCCTGCCGGCCATGCCTGAGAAGAACGGCTCCGGAAACATGCGGATGAGAAATTCGGTGTTTGGGTCTAGCATCCACAGGTCATTGCTGAATGATAGTTCGTGAAAGATGATGAAGTAGCGCTCAAAGTCCGCGGCCGCCAGTAAAGCAACCAAGGCAAGTATTCCCACGAGGCCCAGTCCTCCGAGCAAGGCTCCCCTGGCAACGCCGGCAACAGCTTTGCGCCACAGTGCCACGCCTGCGATTAGCAGCGACACGAGGGTGGCGACACTCTGAATCGAGCGGCTTAAATCGAACAGGTCGCGAACATCTTCGAGGTGAATGATTTCTCGTTCTCCATAAAGGGGTCCGCTACGACCCCGCGCTGTGGTGTGGGTGTTAGGGCTGTCGATTTCGCCTCTGAGATAATCTGTGAGCAGAACCGCATAGGTCATGAGTTCGCCCAGCTCAACACCCATGTCTTCCGGTATCCCATAACGAACAAAGGATCTTTCGAAATAGTTCAGATTATAGCTCTGTCTGTGCAACATGGCTGTGGTGAAAGACAGGAAGACGGATAGTGCCAGAATGGCCCCAAAAAATAGGGCAAGTTTTTTGTGCATGGGATGCCTAAGCTCCGCGCCTCTGGTAATGTGCTTTGGCTCTCACGCCCATGCTTTCCTGCAGGGCAAAGTCAGCCTCCACCGTCATGGACTTGGGCTGGCAAAGCTTCACCAGATCGTCAAGAATTCTCTTAACGGCGTGTTCATGCAGTATGGCCAGCTTGCGATAGCTCGACAAATATGTCCCGAGCGATGTCAACTCTATGAGATGCGCAAAAGGCACGTAGCGGACAAAAAGGCTACCGGTCTTAAGGGATCCATCCTGCGGACACAGCGAAGCAAACTCTTCAGTCCAGTATTCCACTTCCATAGGCTCACCAGCGTATCGGTATTTCGTTGTCTTAAGCGCTTGCGCAGGGACCAGATTGAGAGACGTCTCATGTTTTTCTGGCGTATCGGTATGCTCATTCATGGCTGCACCTCCTCAGTGCCCTATTTGGCTGTAGCCGGACAAATGCGCACTGCAGCGACCTTGAGTTCGGGGATTTGTGCCACAGGGTCCAGAGCCACGTTGGTCAACACATTGGCGTTGCCCTGGGCAAAATGAAATGGAATGAACACAACTCCATCTTTTATGCGAGGCGTGACCCGTGCCGTCGTTTCGATGGTGCCTCGCCGCGAGCTGACTGAAACTGTCTCACCGTCCTCAACGGAGAACTGCTCCGCAGTAGCAGGACTGATTTCCACAAAACTCTGTGGTGCCAATTCATGAAGGCCCTCCACCCTGCCTGTCATGCTACGCGTGTGATAGTGGTAGATAATGCGTCCGGTGGTGAGGATGAGGGGGTAGTCGGCGTCGGTCAATTCCTGAGCTTCGGCATGCTGTACGGGCATAACTAACCCCTTACCACGGGCAATCCCCTTGCTGTGCAAGTACCTGGTACCTGGATGGTCCTCGTCCGGGCAAGGCCATTGTAGACCCACTCTGGATATGCGGGGATATGCGATGCCACCATATTGAGGTGTAAGGGCAGCTATTTCGCGCATGATGTCCTCAGGCCCGCTATATGGGGCGTCATGACCCAGGCGCCTGATCAACTCACTGATTATTTCCCAGTCGGCTCTGGCTTGCCCAGGCGCATCGACTGCCTTGACAAGTCTCTGTACTCTCCGCTCCGTGTTGGTGAAGGTACCGTCCTTTTCGGCGAAGCAGGCCGCAGGCAAAACGACATCAGCCAGTGCTGCGGTCTCGGTGAGGAAGATATCCTGTACCACAAGAAAATCGAGGCTCTTCAGGGCCTTTTCAACGTGGGCTACATCAGGATCGGAGACCATGATATTTTCGCCCATTATGTACAGAGCCCTTATGTCTCCCTTGCCAACAGCCTCTCCCACCTCGGTCGCCCGGACACCACGTTGCGAGGACAACTTGACGCCCCACGCTCTCTCGAATTTCTCGATTATCTCCGGGTTGTCCACGCTCTGATAGCCGGGGAAGACATTGGGCAACGCGCCCATGTCACAGGCTCCCTGGACGTTGCTTTGTCCCCTGAGCGGGTTAAGCCCCGAGAACTCCTTGCCAATGTTCCCCATAATCAGGGCCAGATTGGACAGCGCCTGTACCGTATCTACACCCGTGCTGTGTTGGGTAATACCCATGGCATAATAGACGCCAGCTCGCTCACCGGCAGCGTAGGTGCGCGCTGCCGAAACAATAAGCTCCGCGGGAACTGAAGTAATCTGTGACACGTAGTCCGGGGTGTAGGCGGCCACTGCACGGCTCAACTCCACAAACCCAGTGGTGTTCGCCTCCACATAAGCCGCATCATAGAGGCCTTCAGAGATAATCACGTGGATGATGCCGTTAATTAGTGCAATGTTTGTTCCGGGCCTTAGTTGCAGAAACATATCGGCCCGTCTAGCCGGGATGGTTTCCCGGGGGTCGGCGACGATGAGTTTAGCCCCTTTGCGCAAAGCCCGCACCATTTGATACCAGATGACGGGGTGATTTTCGGCTGTATTGGTGCCTATTAAGAACAGAACGTCATTCTCCTTGACCTCAGCTATACTGTTGGTCATGGCGCCACTACCCAGTGTTGTTGCCAGACCGGCAACAGTGGGTGAGTGTCAAAGGCGAGCGCAATGATCGATATTGTTATTGCCGATCACTGCGCGAAACAGCTTCTGCATCAAGTAATTCTCTTCGTTCGTGCAGCGGGCGGACGAGAGAGACATGATACTTTGTCGGCCGTGCTGGTCAATAATGCTGGAAAACTTTCGCGCCACAAGCTCTAGCGCTTCGTCCCATGATGCCTCAACAAGTTGGCCGTTCCTGCGAACGAGAGGCGTTTTCAGGCGGTCTGGGTGGTTAACAAAATTGAAGCCGTACTTGCCCTTGACGCAAAGGAAGCCGTCATTAGCAGGACCTTCCACCGGTTCCACACCGAGAATCTCGTTTCTGTCTACCAACAGGTTTATTTGACAACCCACCCCGCAGTAGCCGCAGGTGGTGGTCACTTTCCGGATGTTGGCAGTGCGCAGTCGGTTGCGACCGTGCGTGCTGGTCAGAGCTGTGGTGGGACAAAAATCCACACAGCTTCCACAAGATACGCAGGTGGTATCCGTGATGTTGTGCCCAAAGGCAGGCCCAACAAAAGTCCTGTCCCCTCGCTCGGAGAAACCAAGCGCACTGGCTCCCACAATCTCGTCGCAAACTCTGACGCATTGACCGCAGGTTATGCACATGCGCATGTCGCGCAGGTAGAATGGGTTGCTGCTATCCAGATCATGATCACGCGGCTCTGCCTGGTAGGTGGCACCGGTGACACTATACTCATAGGCGTATTTCTGCAGAGAGCACTTCCCTGCCGCTTCGCAGGTTAGGCACTCCATCGGGTGGTCGGAGAGCAGGAGCTCCAAAACGTTGCGCCGTGACTTGACCACGGCATCGGTCCGTGTGTTCACTTCCATGCCGTCCACCGCTACCGTTGAGCAGGCAGTCATCAAGCCCCGGGATCCTGCCACTTCGACCACGCACATTCTGCAGGCGCCGACGATGGACAGCTTAGGGTGATAACAAAGCGTTGGTACTTCCACCCCATTGGCTCGAGCGATCTCAAGAATGGTAACACCCTCTGGAGCCGTATAAGTCACGTTGTCGATTTTAACTCGTATTTCAGTCAAAATCATATCCCTCCTATCGCCTGCTGATGGCATCAAATGGACACTTTTCCTGGCATGCCCCACAGCTGATGCAGGCGTCTCTCTCAATCTCATGTATCTCTTTAACCTTACCTGTAATCGCCGAAACCGGACACACCTTGACGCAAAGGGTACAACCGCGACACTTCTCCGGATCTATCCAGTACTTGGTAATGGCTGTACAAACCCCGGCTGGGCAACGCTTTTCGCGCACGTGGGCGTAGTACTCATCCTCAAAATAGCGCAATGTAGACATGACGGGATTCGGGGCACTCTGGCCCAGACCGCAAAGCGAGCCAAGCTTCATCCCTTCTGCCAGATCCTTCAGTTTAACTATGTCTTCCTCTGTCCCCTGTCCGGCGGTAATGCGCTCCAAAACCTGCAACATGCGGCGTGTACCCACACGGCAGGGAGGGCACTTGCCACAGGACTCGTCCACCGTAAACTCCAGGAAGAAACGGGCGACATCAACCATGCAGGCGTGCTCGTCAATGACAATTAGCCCGCCGGAACCCATCATGGAACCGATGGCCAGAAGTGAGTCGTAGTCTATGGGAGTGTCGATGTGTGCGGCAGGAATGCAGCCTCCCGAAGGGCCACCTGTCTGTGCAGCTTTAAATGCCTTTCCTCCGGGCAGACCTCCACCGATGTCATAGACTACTTCCCGAAGCCTGGTACCCATGGGCACTTCCACCAGTCCGGTCTTGTTGATATTGCCGCCCAGGGCAAACACCTTGGTTCCTTTGGACTTGTCGGTTCCAATGGCGGCAAACCAGTCGGCACCGTTTCGAATGATTGTCGGGACATTGGCAAACGTCTCCACGTTATTGATGAGAGTGGGTTTTCCCCAGAGGCCCTTGCTTGCGGGGAAAGGGGGGCGGGGTCGGGGCATGCCGCGCTGGCCCTCTATCGAGGCAATAAGCGCTGTCTCTTCGCCGCAAACGAAGGCACCGGAACCAAGCTTAAGATGAAGGTGGAACGAGAACTCGCTGCCCATAATCCCTTCTCCCAGCAGGCCCATCTCTTCTGCCTGTGCTATGGCCCGATTGAGCCTGTCTACGGCCAGCGGGTATTCGGCGCGCACATATATGTACCCCTCGGAAGCTCCAACGGCATACGCGGCGATTGCCATGGCCTCAATTACGGCGTGGGGATCACCCTCCAGAATGGAGCGGTCCATAAAGGCCCCGGGGTCGCCCTCGTCAGCGTTGCAGATGACATATTTGTGATCACCCGGGGCCTTTGCAGTGAACTCCCACTTCAAGCCTGTGGGGAAACCTCCGCCACCCCGGCCACGTAGTCCCGACCTTTTTATGACATCCACGATATCGGGCCGCTTCATGGTCGAAAGAACTGTGCCAAGCGCCAGGTAACCATCCTGCGCGATATAATCTTCAAGGCTGTCAGGGTCTATGACGCCGCAGTTGCGCAAAGCAATGCGCAACTGTGATTTGAGAGGTTCCCCGCCAAGAATGTATTGGTCCAGTTTCCTGCCGCCGGAGAAATCTTCCTCGACAATCTCACGCACGCGCTCGGGTGTCAGATTGACATAGAAATAGGGAGCTTCCCCTTGACGGTGCACTTCCATCATTGGTTCATACGCGCAGAGGCCGATGCATCCGGTGCGATCAAAGGCGAAATCGCTCAGGCCGAACTTCTCACCCGCAGCCAACAGCTCTGTTCTGATTGCTTCAGCCCCAGCTGCCACACCGCATGTAGCCAGCCCGACCAGCACGCGTTTGCCGCGGCGCTGGGATAACTGAAGGTCCTTGATTCGCGCCAAATCCTGCACTGTGGTCATCTGCTCAACCCCCTAATCCTCACGATACTTTTCCAAGATGCCTTTGATATGCCTGACTTCCAGCCTCCCATAGACTTCCTTGTCGATGGTGATGACCGGAGCCAGACCACACGCGCCAATACAACGAGTCCCGTCTATGGTGAATAGCCCATCGTCTGTGGTCTGCCCCACTTCGATGCCCAGGCGCGACTGTATCTCTCCCAGTATGTCCTTGGCACCCCTGATGTAACATGCGGTGCCCAGGCACACAGCCACCTGGTGCTTACCTTTCTTGACCATAGTGAACTGCGAATAGAAGGTCACCACACCGTAAACTTCAGGCAACGGTATGCGAAGACCCTCTGAAATAATACCCTGCACCTCTATTGGCAGATATCCAAACAAGTCCTGTGCCTTCTGCAGGACGGGGATTAGTGCGCCATGCCTGCCCCTGTACTGCCCTATCAGCTCTCTGAGCCTGCCCAGTTCCTCCTTGTGCTGTGTTGCGAAAGCATTGTCCATCTAATCAGCATCCCCCTGACCGAAACTACCCTGCCACAAGAACAGAGCGCGTATGATTCCATCTTAACTTAGTTAGGCATCTATGCGCCTCTCTCCTGCATAAATGCTCATTCTATTCCCTCTGGCGAAACCAATCATGGTAATATTGAGCCTTCTGGCCAAATCAACGGCCAGAGAGGTCGGGGCGGAGCGGGAGACAACCACGGGTATGTTACATCGAGCTGCCTTGAGCATGATTTCGGAGGAAAGACGCCCGCTGCTCAGTAGCACTTTGTCCTCCAGTGTGACCAGAGACGATGCCGCATGGCCTATTACCTTGTCTACGGCGTTATGACGCCCAATGTCCTCATGAAGAAACAGCATCTCACTGCCTGTGCTTAGTGCTGAACTGTGCACTCCTCCTGTGGACAGAAAGAGCTCGGAACTCTTATTAAAATCGGACATCTGACTCTGTAGAGATATGGGATCGAGCAGGAACTCCGTGATATTGCGCCGGCAATGACGAATGACCTCCAAGTAGATCTCCCCCTTGCCGCAGCCGGAGGTGAGAGCGGCAGTAGATAGCCGATCAGGGGTGAAGCCAGGAATGACAACGTTGGCGATACCGTCCTCATGATTGATGTTTAGAGACTCTATCTGCGACTTCTGATCGATCATGCCGGCAGAGAGCAAATAGCCAATTACCAGATAGTCCAGGTCCAGCGGAGAACACATCATCGTGGCTATCCGGTTACCATTTACTCGAACAGAGAGAGGACTTTCCACTATGACGTCGTCGCCCACATTTTCTGCCCGTCCAAAATTAAGCTTCTTGACCTGCAGACGCTCACTCACCGACACCATAATCTCCTCCATCCTGTCCACTACCCATATAGCATAGCCTGTTTTCCCACAAGAGAAAAGGGGCCCTAGGGCCCCTTGCCATCATCTGCCAGGTCATGAAGCTGTGCTCTCTCGGGTCCTTACCATCCTGCTCAATGGTGACGTGGCCTTGACATGACCAAAAGTGCGAGACCGCGTCAATCTTTCAATCGTGGGAACGAATGCGTTCATTATCAGTATGGAAAACGCTACACCCTCGGTGGGGGCCAGAATGACGCGGAAGACCACAATTGATAACCCTATAAGCACGCCGAAGGCTACCTTGCCGCGGTTGTTTATGGGGCTGGTCACCCAGTCGGTAGCCATGAAGAATGAACCCAGCATCAGTCCCCCGGTGAGAAGATGATAGACGGGATCCTTACCAAGTAGCAGCGTGAACACAAAAACGGTGCTAAGCATGGCGGCGGGGATGCGCCAGTTGATGAGTTTGCGATAGATCAGGTACGCCGCCCCGATGAGGACTGCCAGCACTGAAGCCTCTGACATCGCTCCGCCCGGGAACCCCAGGAAGAGGGTGGTATAGCTGGGCAGAGACATGCCTTGCTGCAGCATGGCCAGGGGTGTGGCGTGAGTCATCACGTCCACGGGCCCCAGGTTTAGGCTCCAGGGGGACAAACTGGCGTTTATGGCCACAAACCATGGTGCCAGCAGTATTATCGCCACTCTGCCAAAGAGGGCGGGATTAAATCGGTTCCATCCCAAACCACCCATTAGCTCCTTGGCAATGCCAACGGCGATGAAGGTAGCTAAGGCTCCGCGCCACCATGATGTGGTAGCGGAAAAACACATGGCAACCAATAACCCTGTCACGAGTGCACTTCCGTCGCGCAACGTTGGTTTCTTCTTCATGTAATGCCGAAACAGCAGTTCTGTGAGCACGGCAGTGGTCAGGCACACGGAAATGAGAAAAATCGCGTAGGCGCGGAAAAAGTATACTGAGACGAGTGTGATGGGAATCAGCGCGACAAGGACATCGCGCATGGCGTTTGCAGTGGTGGTCTTCGCCTTAATATGTGGCCCTGTGGCAGAAAGTATGTACGGATTCATCTATTCACCTCCCCGATCCTGTGGCAAGCCTGTTGCGATGTGCCCATACTGCCGGTTTGGCCAGCTTGATAAACTGGACGATGGGACGGTTGGAAGGGCACACATAGGAGCACAAACCACACTCGATGCAGTCCAGGACATGACGACGGTCCAGATCTCCGATCCGCTCTGCCTCCGCCAGCAGGCCCAGGTCGTTTGGGTAGAGATACATGGGGCACTGCTCAACACACTTCCCGCAACGGACACAGTCGGAATAGGCGTCTGTCCGTCGCCCGAACTCCGGCGTAAAGGCCAGCACTCCGCCAGTGGTTTTTATGACCGGGGCCTCAAGGTCTGATTGTACCACCCCGGTCATCGGTCCACCCACGATTACCCTGACACCGCAGTCTCGCTCGACTCCGCACTTGTCCAGCAAATAGCTGAGTGGGGTTCCGATGCGCACCAGGTAATTGCCTTTCTGCAGGACTCCGGGTCCCCCGAGAGTGACCACACGCTCTATGAGCGGCTTGCGCCATTTGACAGCCTCCGAGATGGCGACAGCGGTTCCAATGTTTTGCACAATGGCCCCCACATCCATGGGCAGGCCACCGGTGGGGACTTCGCGGCGCAGTATCGAGTATATCAGCTGTTTCTCCCCGCCCTGGGGGTATTTTGTTTCCAGAGGAACTACTGCTATGTTCGAGTCCTGGGCGGTTAACGACTGCAAATGGGCAATGGCGTCGGGCTTGTTGTCCTCAATGCCGATGAAAGCTCTCTGCGCGGCTGTCGCTTTCATCGCAGCCTTGAGGCCCAATATGACGTCCTCGCCATGCTCTAGCATGTAGCGGTGATCGGAGGTCAGGAAGGGTTCACACTCGGCCCCGTTCAGCAATAGAGTATCAATGTGCTTGTTCGGGGGAGGAGATAGTTTCACCCGGGTCGGAAAGCCGGCCCCACCCATGCCGACTATGCCGGCCTGCCCTATGATATCTACTATTTCCTGGGCTGACAGTTCGTCAATCCCTTTCCCTGCCACTTCGTTCCATGTGTCGTCACCTTCGCGGCGGATTACTATGGACATAATGTTACGGTTACATACGTGCGGTCTCTCTTCGATGGCTTCAATGTAACCTGAAACACTCGCGTGAACTGGAGCGCACAAGCCCTTGCCCATTCCGATGGGCTGCCCCACAGTAACTCTGTCCCCCACGCGGACATCGGGCAGGGGGTCGCAAGGAGCACCTATGTGTTGGGAAAGAGGGATAATGACTCGCTCCGGAACAGGCAGAGTAACAATGGGCTGATGCTCCGTGTCGCTCTTGAAATGGGGGATATGGCCTCCCTGACGAAAGGTCTTGCTCTTCATTTTGTCCCCTCCCCATCCATCGGCGGTTCCTTTTCTCTAGCGGCCTGCAGGGATTTCTGCATCTCCCGGCTCTGACTTCTGTTAGCCAGAAGTCCGAATCCGATGGCAATCAACACCAGGGCGCGCAAGGGTTTGAACAGGGCGCCCCAAAGACGGGCCGTGAAAGGCACATGAGGGTCTAAAGGCAACCCGTAGAGCTCCGGCGAACTGGTCAGAACGTAGACCATACCGGTTCCGCCGACTTCATCAAGGCCGTATATCTGCGCGTTGTTCCTGCCTTCGCTCTTTAGCTTGTCCACTCGCTGGTAACCAAGACGAATTATGTCGGGGCGGTCTCCGTAGGAAATGGCACCAGTCGGGCAGGCGGTGGCACAAGCCGGCTTCAGTCCGTTGACTACCCGATCGTGACAGAACGTGCATTTGGGAGGCAGGTTTGTTCTACGATCAAAGCTCACGGCCTGAAAAGGACAGCTGGCGGCACAGTAATTGCAGCCGATGCATCGGGTGGTGTCCACCTTAACTGTCCCTTCATCGGTATGGTAGATAGCGCCAGAAGGGCATACTGTCATACAGGCTGCGTCAGAGCAATGCATACAACCTTGTTTGCAGAAAAACCATTGCAGTCTATCGTTCTCTTCACACTCTCTGAACATGATCTTAGTCCAGGTGACCGCTGAAATAGCTGGAGGGTTTTCGTAACTTCCGGTGAATGATGTCTCCTCGGCCGGCAGCTGGTTCCATTGCTTACAGGCCACCTGGCAAGCCCGGCAGCCGATGCACTTAGAGGGGTCTATCAGCATGGCCTTATGCACGCTTACCGCCCTCCTTTACGAATATTGCAGAGAAAGGCCTTGTACTCGGGGATCGTGGTATTGGCATCACCAATTGAAGGGCTAATGTCGTTGGCAATCGGCCCGGTGGAAAGTCCCGCGTAACCCCAGTGCCAAATCAAACCCACCATTTCTATCTCCTTGCCTCCGGAACGGAAAGGTTTCACGCGCCGGGTTATGCAGGCCGCCGCTTCATACTGACCCCGCTTGCTGGTCACGACAACTTTTTCTCCGTTTTGCACCCCAATTTTCGTTGCCAAGCTAGGGCTTATCTCCACAAAAATACCTGGCATAGATTCGTTGAGCCAGGGCATGTTCCGGGTCATGACACCCGACTGGTAATGCTCACTCAGACGATACGAGGTGGCCACGTAGGGATACTCAGTGCTGCCTATTTCTGCGCGGTCATCCGGGTACCAAGTCTCGATACAGGGGTTAGTCTGTACCGAGGACATGATGTTCCTCAGTGGGCTCTCCCATGGCTCATAGTGCTCTGGGAAGGGTCCCTCCACCATTGTGGAGCTGAACAATCTCGCCTGCAGTTCCGGAACCATGATAAAGGGCATTTTGGCCGAGACCTGGGGGTCTACTGAGGCATTGAAATCCGGGACGTCATTGCGCATCCAGCTGATGCCGTTCCACCAGAAAAGGGGCAGATCCGGGTTCCAGGGCTGACCGGAGGGGTCTGCTGAGCATCTGTTATAGACGATACGTCTGTTCAGAGGCCAGGCATATGCCCAGTCGGGATGGTTGCCGAGGCCTTCTGTTTCGCGAATGCGCCGCTTTGTGGCCGGGTCACTGGGATCGGCATAGTAACCGCTGTACACCCAGTTGCCGCACGCCGTCGAGCCGTCAGCGGCCAGGTGTGTGAAATTGGCCAACTGTCTGCCGGTCACGGTGTTATACCCATTTATCTCCATCGCCACTTTGCCTGAATCCGCATCACGCCCATAATCCCAGTTCATCTGGGTGATGGGCTCGGGGAACACGCCGGGCTCATCCCGATAGGCCTGCCGAACGGCCTTAAAAAGCCTGTCCACTATCCACAGGTCAGGTTTGGCGTCTCCGGGGGCATCTACTACTTTGTTCCGCCACTGAATCCAACGACCGCTGTTACTGATGCTTCCGTCGCGCTCTACATGGAGTGCCGCCGGCAGCAGAAAGACCTCGGTAGCGATAGTCGCAGGATCGACTCCGGGAGCCTTCCAGAAGGTAGCGGTCTCGTTCTCAAATATGTCCACGACAACCTGCCAGTCGAGGTTGGCTGAGACGTGACGTTTACGCCCGGCAGTGGGTCCACCCACCGCGGGATTGTCCGCCCAGCAGATCATTCCCTTGACTTCGCCCTGGCCCATGTACTTGTACATAGCTATGTGTGAGCGGTTCTTGTCTATCTTGGGCAGGTAGTCAAAGGCAAAATCATTGCCCGGGTGGGCGTGCTCCCCCCAGAAAGCCTTGAGCATGCTGATGACAAATTTGGGACGATTCGTCCAATAACTGCTCGCCGGCGTCTCACGGGCTATATACTCGGCAAGATTTTTGTGAGTTTTTTCATGGGGAACTGGATTGTATCCGGGGATGATGTGGTAAAGCATGGCCATGTCTGTAGAGCCCTGCACATTTGACTGCCCGCGCTGTGCGTTCACCCCACCGCCGGGAATACCCATGTTGCCCAAAAGCAACTGCAATATGGCTAGACTGCGTACGTTCTGGGCACCGTGTGTGAACTGGGTAATACCCATAGCGTACATTACATTGCCTGCTTTGCCCGGAGTCCCGGTGCTACAGAACACTTCGGCGACCTCTGCCAGTTTATCCACGGGACAGCCCGTGATGTCACTTACCGTTTTCAAATCATAGCGCGAGAAATGTTTCTTCATCAGTTGAAAAACCGATTGTGGATGACTGAGGGTTTCATCTCTGATGACCTGACCGGAAGAGTCCGTCTGGTAGCTCCATGTGGATTTATCGTAGACGGTTTGTCCTGCTACGTCATTGGCGCCTGAGAAGAAACCGTCGGCAAAGTAAAAGTCCGGGTTCACCAGGTATGACGCATTAGTGTAGTGGACAACGTATTCTCTGTGATACCTGTTCTTCTCAAGGGCATAGTTTATCAGGCCGTTGACGAAGGCAGTGTTGGTTCCCGGCCGGATCGGAGCATAAATATCCGACGCGGCAGCGGTGCGAGTGAACCTGGGATCCACGGTTATGAGTTTGGCTCCCTTGCTGTCCCTGGCCTTCTGTATCCACTTCATTGAGATAGGATGGTTTTCCGCAGTGTTGAGACCGATACACAAGAAGACGTCTGAGTGCTGATAGTCAATCCAGTGATTGGTCATTACGCCTCTGCCAAAGGTTGCCGCCAGACCGGCGACAGTGGCAGAGTGTCAAAGACGGGCGCAATGATCTATGTTGACTATTCCCAGGGCCCGGGCAAATTTATGAAACAGATAGTTCTCCTCGTTATTGCACATGGCACTGCCCAGCCAGGCTAAGGCCGGGGTTCGGTTAACCGTTACTCCGCTCCCGTTACGACCGACAAAGCTCTTATCCCGCGTCTGCTTAATGCGCTTTGCTATCTCGCTGAGAGCCCAATCCCAGCTCTTAACTTCCCAGTCGCTGGCGTAGGGCGCCCGATACAACACCTTAGTCATGCGCTGCGTATTAGGCCTCGACTCTCCCTTTTCCGCGTATACGTTCATCATGTTAAACAGTGAGCTGCCCTTGCTGCACAGAGAACCTTCGTTAATGGGATGATCAGGGTCACCCTCGGCATTGATCATCTTGCCGTCTCTAACATGGCAGATTATGCCGCAGCCGACGGCGCAGAAGGGACAGATGGTGGTCACTTCCTTGGCATAGCTGATGCGAATGGATTTGTAATCACTGGCCTCAGCCGATCTGAAGCCAAAGGAAGACAAGGCTGCAGCGGTTACTGTGACACCGCTTAATTTGAGGAAGTCGCGGCGTGACACTTTCATAATGATTCCTCCTCGTCAGTTACTTCAGCAAGCGAAGATGGATCGTTCCACCAGAGCCCAGAACAAGGAGTGAAGCCTTCCCGGCAAGCCATGGTGTCACAAAGAAGTGAGCCCAGATGATGCAGGTACAATAGGTGATTTTCCCCCTCAACGTCCCGTAGGTCGAAAACTTTATGATATGTCAGGCACTGCGAACAGAACTGTACACGGCAGCGATCCAATCCTTCAATGGAAAAATATCCGAGACTCTCCGCATCGAGATTCCCGCAGTGGGGGCACTTAAGGCGAGAGTATGGCCACTGTGTATAGCAAAATGAACATTCAAATGTCTTGGTTCCGCTTGGGGAACTATAAGCAGCGTAATGCGGTCGTTGACCACAGGCAGGGCATGTGGCGGCAATGGAGTTTTCGAGGTCCCCATCACTTGTTGCCGGCACGAAGCCTGTGCCGTAGAACACACCACCAAGTAACGTCACCATCAGGCTGAGCAAGTCTTTCTCAGGCAGGCTCACAGCTGCGTTGCTATAGACACGCATAAGTGCAGCCGGAGCAATTGCCGCCTGGGGAGGCTCCAGACTCAGGTGCCCATGAAGAATATGGGCCACCTGGGTTGTCCTGGCGCCTGTATCGGCGCTGTATGTAGAAAGCACGTCGACGATTTGCTTGAGGGCGCTTTCAAACAGTCGGCCATCAGTCACACTCCCCCTTGCCGCACACTGCACAGTGGAAGCGAGCCTGTCCCATAGTTCCACCAGTAAGGATTCCACTGAGTCAAAATCAGGGTAAAGGCGTCGGCAAGTTTCCAGTTGTCGATCGAGTTCACTCCTGCTTGTCACCTGCAATATGGCTAATCACCCTTCCTTTTCCGTGCGCTCATGTGAATGAAGTGCATTTTGCGACAAAAAGGCTAGCCGGACTCATCGCTGTCAGGTCTAAACCTATCTGCCAGGCCCTGCCCCGAAGCGCGCAAGTCACGCAGACCTGCCCCAAGAAGCCGTCCTAACTCGGGCAGTCGCTTCGGGCCGAAAACCAGCAAAATGACAAAAAACACTAGAAACAATTCCTGTATACCTACCCTGCCCAAAACACACGCCACCTTTCCTTAATATGTGAAATTATTCACTTGGTTGACTAACGAAAACTATCACCGGGAAAGCAGGTATTGGCGATGCTCTTCCGGGGTATTCAAGTTAGCGAACATGGACCATTCGGGACTGAAGCGACGGGCCACGCATTCCTCAATCAGAGTTACACCCTGTTTGCTGAGGAAAGCGTTGAGTCCCCTGCCACCGCCGCGGCAATAATCTTCAATGGGCCGGATGAGGTTACGACTGTAGAACGCAGTGAAGGGCTCCATGTGTGGTCTGTAACGCGTGGCCAGGACCGTCACGTCCATACCTGGCTCAAGTAGCAACTCCCGCATAAACTTCACATAGTCCAGATTTATGTTCGGCATGTCACAGGCTGTAACGAGGCAGTACTGACTGTGTGCTGCCTTAAGTCCAGCATGGATTCCCCCCAGAGGTCCCATGCCAGACAGCTCATCGGAGACCACCAGCACTCCGTCAGGCGGCGAAAAATCCGGGCTGTTATTTACCAGAATCACCTCTGCAAAAAGCGAAAGCAACGCGGTACTCAAGATATCCACCAACCGTACGCCATCTATGACTAGCTGGTTCTTGTCGAATCCCATGCGACTGCTCTTGCCACCGGCGAGAATAATCGCGCTGTCTGCCCTTCTCATAATCCACTCTCCCCGGGTCATAAACACCCTAAGTATTATCCACTGAACATTGCTATTCCTGCCTATCCCGATGAAATAGTCACATTATTTCTACTAGCACGCTCCACAAACAAACAATCAGCCGCAAAACACCGAAAAATCGGAGTCTGCGGCTGACTGCACGGGTTGTCCTACACCCTCTCTGGTTACAGCTCTTCAGGCACTATTATTGACCCGATAATGTATACCAGCAGATTGAGTCCGGGAATGACCAGCCAGATGAGACGGACAAGCACCGGATCAACATCCAGATAATCTCCGATGCCACCGCACAGACCGGTCAAAATTCGATTGGAGCGGCTTCTGTATAGCCTCTTCACTGTCGATCACCCCTCCCATAAACTGATTCAGATATTCTTACGGAGCTTTGGGCCTAACGTTTCACGGAGGCCGCAAATTCTTCCTTAATCTTGCTAAGAAGTCCGGCGTCGGACAAGAGATCCGCTGCCGTCCCGGCCAAGGACTTGGCGCCAACGACAAGGCCTTTATGTCCCTCCTGGCTAATGGTGGCATCGGCAAATGCTGTACTATGCCCATTGACCTTTCTCGAGGATATGGAGATATAAGGATGAATGCTTGGGACCTCGTGGCTTACGTTGGCCATGTCTGTGGAGCCTGCTCCGCCTCCAACAGACTCGCTGACCTTCTCACCCTGCAGTTCCACGTTGTGCTTCCATACGTCCCCCAGAGCCTTGTTGTTGATCATGTTCTTATACGTCTTGGCCGTCTGCCTGATTTCTACTCCCGCGCCAGCGGCCATCGCACCGGCACGAGCACAGTTGTGCACCTTCTCCACGACTTCCTTGAGATACTCTGAGTCCGCAGCTCTGGCATACATCCTGATCACGGCACGGTCAGGCACAATGTTCGGAGACAAACCGCCTTCCTTGATGATGCCGTGAATCCGCACATCCGGTTTCACGTGCTGTCGCAGAGCATTAAAACCATTGAAAGTCTGAATTGCCGCATCCAGAGCGTTGATACCTTCATGTGGTGCACCGGCAGCGTGAGCCGTTTTTCCCTTGAAGACGATTTCCATGGCTTCACGGGCATTGGAAGAACCCCCGAGGGCGTTTTGCAGGGACGGGTGAATCATCATAGCCACGTCGACGCCGGCAAAAGTGCCATGCTCAACCATAAATACCTTACCGCCGGCATTGTCAACTGCTCCCTCTTCGGCCGGTGCTCCCAGCACCAGAATTGTACCGGGCATATCAGGCCAGGCATTCTTCAAGCCAATGGCAGACAATACGGCCAAGGTACCAATGATATTATGCCCGCAGCCATGGCCGATGCCCGGCAAAGCGTCATATTCTGCCAAAATAGCGACAACAGGACCTTCTCCTCCTTTGTAGGTGGCACGAAATGCCGTAGCCATACCTGCGTAAGGAGCCTCAACCACGAAACCGTTGTCCCGCAACTGCTGAATTAGCCTCGCTGCCGACTCGTGTTCCTGATGGCCAATTTCAGGATTCTCGTACATCCAGTCACTCAAAGCTATGAGCTTTGGCGCTGCTTTCTCTACTGCTGCAAATATGCTATCTTTACTTACCATTTTGCCAACTCCTCCGCCCTGACGGGCTATACTATTTTCTTATATTCGCATTGTTCCGCCCATTTCCTCCCCCACCCGAAACATCGCCTCACGAATAATATCTCCTATAAAGCAATTTCTGCACAGCACCTGTACCCCGATTTGCGCTATAATGTGACTTAGGTTTGTTGCCGGGAGGTGCGTAAATGCGATCGATACTACAAGGGTTGTTACTGGGGCTAATTATGGTTTTGCCTGGCATGAGCGGCGGGACCGCCTTTCTGATTATGGGCATCTACGAACAGCTGATACTTGATTTGGGCCGGTTGCGCATAAAACCCTATATTCCTCTTCTCATAGGCATCATCGCTGGCCTGTTCGCGGGCGGTACGATTTTTGCTCTGGTCTTTGAGGCCTATCGGGACATTACAGCAGCCCTGTTGCTGGGATGTATTCTGGCATCCATCCGGGCAGTAGTCAGCACTGCTCCCAAAATAAACGGCACTTACGCTGCATTTTTGCTGGGCGGGCTTATTCTTGGACTGGTTATGGCCGGAGAACCCCTGGCTGTCGTATCCGACGGCACCTTAACTCCGCCCCTTCTGCTGCTTATCGGAGGAGCCTTCTCTACAGCAGCCATGGTCATACCCGGTGTTCCCGGGAGCTCGGTGCTGATAGTTCTGGGCATCTATGACAGCCTGCTACTGTACATTAAGGAACTGGCGCTGATACAGCTAATGTATTTTGGCATAGGTGCCGTGCTTGGACTATTTCTGCTGGTCAAACTGCTGGAGAACCTCTATACCAATTACCGCCCTGTCCTCTCGTACTTCTTTGCAGGCCTCATAGTAGGCGCAGCGCGGGCTGTGATCCCCCACACCGTCAGCCCGGGAATAGTGCTGGCCTTTGCCGTCGGGTTTGTCGCCGTTTGGATGTGGAGTGGGCATAGGACTGCTGAAGTTACATAACGGAGCACAAGACAGGAACAGCACCGCCCGCACCGGCCATGGCCGCATGCGGGCGGGTTTTGCTTGTTCAAAGACCCTGCTCGTTTCCTGCCGCCTACTGCCTTGTGCCCGGCAATCTAGTGCTAAGGAGTTCGAGCAGAGCGGGCGTCACCGAGACGGCAATCTGACCTCGCAGCAGGAACGTATCGCTGCCTTCGCAGCCTTTGGCGTCAAGTAACACTGCGCCGTCGCTGACGCGACGAACGCCAAACCACACGGGACGCCCCTGAGATTCGGCGGCATCTTGGGGCCAGAACGTCGCAAGAGATGACCGACCAAGTTCCCGGAAGAGATCTTTGGCTATAGAAGTGTCGGCAACTTTGACAAAGCGCCAACCGCCGTCCTCCAGAACTCCGTATTCGACCTGCAAAGGACCTCTATACCAGCTCCAGGGCAGATTAGTGAGCTCATTGGGACGATACGTGAAGGGATTGAACACGAAAGTAGACGAAACATATATGCACATGCTGGCAAATAAAACCAGCAACAGGCCCGCTACGGCTTTCGTACGCAATGAAATCCCTCCCGTCCAGATAATATGGACGAGGGTGCCGGCATTTTTGTTCCCATACCGCTCAAGGAATATCTGCAATCCTCAAATTGACTCTAGGACAGAACCCCTGCGCTTTCCGATTCACCGCCATGCACTCTGTTCACAAACATGTAAGCCAGAACGAAGGCCCCGGTTGAAAAGGCAAACAACGCTCGCAAGCCGAGGATATCCATGAAAAACCCCGCAACCGGTGGAGCAAGTATGGCAGCCAGGGATGAGAAAAAGTAGTATAGCCCTGTATAAGTGCCGATTTGACCTTCCCTGGCCATGTCCGCCACCATGGGGTAAGAGTTTATGTTGACGAGAGCCCAGAAAGTGCCGCCCACCACCAGCAGGCCCGCCACCAGGATCAGAGGTTCGACGAATGTGAAGGAAGCCAGCACCAGCCCCATGCCGATTACCCCCGCCTTAATCGTCTTCCTGCGCCCAAACCTCCCGGCAATAAAACCGCTGGGTATGGCAAAAACAAGAAATGATATCGAGAAAAAGCCAAGATAGAAGGCTGCTCTTCCGGGCTCCAGACCCCAGACCTCAACCCCATAGGTGGTGAAGAATGCGTCTACGGCACTCCAGCCGATAAACCAGAAAAATATCGCGAAAAGGATATTCCTTGTGGACTTGTCTGGATCCGCCAGGACTTTTCGGAGTGAACTGACTATACCAGCTCTGTCCGACTGCACACCCTCAATGTCGGCGGAGTGAGTTTCACGTACAAAGCGTTTCATCAGGAACAGGACCCCAAACATAGTCAGGGCGGTCGCTAAAAAGGGCCAATAGACCGATTTGTCATAGAGCGGTGCCAAGACGAAATAGGCCACGATGGCTCCCAGACCTCCCATGAAGTTAATAACTCCATTGGCTTTGCTGCGCAAGGCTGACGGAGTCATGTCCGGCATCAAGGCCACAGTGGGAGCGCGAAAGACAGACATGGCTACATTGGCCACAAGCACTACACCGACCAACATAGTAAGGTTGTTGCGCACCACCGGCACCAGGAGAAAGAATGCTGCTGCAATGGGCATACCCAGAAGTATGTAGGGCATGCGGCGACCGTGTCTGTTCCAGGTAAGATCAGAGCGGGCGCCAAAGTAGGGCTGCAAGGTGATGGCCGCGATGTTATCGAGGGTCATAATGGCTCCGACTATCAGACTGGTGTATCGGCTCTCGATCAATAGGTCCCTTAGCATGAGTGGCAGATAGGAATTATACACTGACCAGAACAGCGTGATCACCATGAAACCAAGACCTACTGTGAACATCTTCTTATAATCCAGCGTCATATACTACATCCCCTCCCGTATCTTCACTAATCGTTCCGGGGCATTGGTGATGATGCCATCAACACCAGAAAGGACCATCTTTTGCAGCACATCATCATCGTCGACTGTCCATGGGTATAGCCTGATACCGGCGGTGCGGCACCCTGTAACCAGATCGGGGATTATGTTAAGATAGATAGGGTGCAAAGCCGCAAAACCCCACTGCCTCGCGTAGTGCCAGGGCTCGATAAAGCCGGCAATATAGAGGGCTCCGCAATCCAGCCCTGGTTTGAGAAGCTTCAGCTTGTGCAGGCTGTGGTGATTGAAGGAAGAGACTATGACCTGCTGCTCAGGATACTGATCAAGCACCTGAATCAGCTTCTCTTCCATACCATGGTAGGGCACGATTCCGTTCTTAAGTTCAATGTTTAGCAGGATGTCCTTGTTATGAACCAGTTCGAGCACTTCCTGTATCAGTGGGACTCTCTCCCCGCGGTATTGCTCAGAGAACCAGGCACCGGCGTCCAAGGCCCTTATTTCCGCCAGACTTTTTTGGTGCAGGTAGCCTTTGCCGCTGGTTGTGCGGTCGAGGGTTTCATCATGGATCACCAGGAGAGCACCGTCGCCAGACATCTGCAGATCAAGCTCCAGGCCGTTGGCGCCCTGCTCCAGAGCGGTGGAAAATGCCGCGAGAGTGTTTTCGGGTCTGGCCAGAGATGCTCCTCGATGGGCGATTATCTTTGGAAACAAGATTCATACCCCCAGTATGTATAGTTTGAGGTGATCGTATTGTTCAGCAATTATCTCTTTGTTGCCCTATTGCTGGTTCTTTGGCCTGTGTCTTTCCTCACGCCGGCACACAAGTTGCGCAAAGGGCAGAAACGTTTACTCTGGCTGGTCAGACTGGCCTTCATGTGGTGGGTAGTAGGCATGGGATTTTACTTCCTTGGATTTCTGTTGCCCAACATCCTTATGCCAAAGTTCCTCAGCACCATTCTCGGTTACACCCTGGCACTGCCCTGTCGTCTGGGTATCAGCCTGGAGAATCTCCGTGTCAGTACTTTCTCGCTGGACCGTTTTGACTTGGCCTGGGCCATGATATGGGGACTGCCCTTCGCCGTCCTGTGCGCTGCGGTAGTCGCTGCGGCTCAGACTAACCTAAGGCGGCTGGCACCATCACGGCTTCAGTCATCCCGTGTATAAGGGGTTTCTCAGCTGGACAGGCTGTTATAAGCACTCCTCCCTGAGATAGGGCAGTCTTTCTGGACAGGAAGAAGAAGGGGCAATAGCGAATCTTGGCAGCAAAGTCCAGAACCTGATCCAGGGCAAAGTCATAATAGTTCACTTGCTCAAGCAGGCTGTAATGATATTTCTGCAGTATGTGAGTGCGCAGAGGAAAGCCTGCGAGAGCCACCTCCAATATCTCTCCCCATGCTTTGGTGCTCAATTCCCTCCCCAGATTGATCCCCTTGCTGCCCCAGGCAAACTCGGAGAAGCCCGAGGGCTTGATGACATATTGTCTTTCCCCCCGAGGCAGGTCTCGCAGCTCGTCAAACGAGCTCACAGGCCGGCCTCTTTTTGTTACCCCGGGTAAAATGCCGTGGGGGGGGATGGGCCTGGAGTCCAGTATGTGTGACTCAGGAATTAATGCGAGCAGCTCCCCGTAAGCGGATTCACCCATGTGCTTCTGCCAGCTCTCTTCCAGAGCGTGATGGCGCAACAGAGAAAACCACATTTTCTCTTCGAGATATGCTTTTGGCGGCGGAGTCATCCGGACTGAGCCCTGCATGGCCGCGTTTATCAAGGAATGTCCATTAGGCACATTGTCCAGGTCAAAGAGCTCGAAGAACCTGTATATGGTTCCGATCTTCAGTGTCCCAAAGAAGACACCCGAAGAGCTTATCGTCAACTCTTCAGGCCGGAGGCAGAGCACGGGTACATCCTCTGAGCTGATCAGGCCGGCAAGGTACGTCATTTCGGGGCGATAGGCCGATGACTCGTCGGAAACTACGATGGCCACAGCACCCTTTCCGTGAAAATCAAGGAGAGTTCTGGCAAAGACATCACCGGTGCTGGGCACGGCATGCCCGAGTTCGCGGTAGACGTTCTCCATACCCGCCAATAGTCCTGCGCCACCGGGTACAGAATCAAATTCAGTGGCGACAAAACCCTGGTCCGTCCAAAGGAGATCGGGCCTGAGAATCAGCGGGAGCTGCCCCTTGAAGCGGGCGTGTCTCCCATACTGTATTACCGCTTCAGGTTTGCCGGCATCCAGATAATCTGCCACGAATCCCGTGCGTGCATCACTCAGGGCGGATTGATAGATGCGATCGGCAGCGAAGTAGAATCGGGTCATGAGAAATCCAAAACGGGACAGGCAGCCGCGCCGTTCGTCATCGAGTACAAAGGGTTGAGGTGAGAGCCTCCAGGGCACTTTCTGCCCCCCCGGTAACTGATATTTAGCTTCACGGCCCAGTCCCAGTTCGGCCAGCCGGGCGTCAATTGCCTTTGTCATATTCATATCTCGCCGCCGCATCGCGATGCTCCGCTGCGACTGCGGCATACAGCGCCTCCGGGGCTATAACCTGAGCTGCGGCCCCAAAAGACAATATCCAGCGTTTGACCTCATCCAGTCCGTCTACGGTGGCGCCAAAAACAACCGAACCATCTGCTTCCAAAGAAACCGTCTGGGACGAATGCCAATGTCCTTCCGAAATATAACGGCTAATGGGAGGGAAGAACCGGACCGCCACCTTATGCCTCTCACCGCGCATGATGCCCCAGCTGGCGCCAAGGTAGGCCCCCAGATTGAACTCGGGGGCTCTAACAAACACACTGCCATTTGGCGTTAAATCGGACATCCTATCAACTCGAAACGTGCGAAATTCCTTCCGCAAGCGGCAATATCCCACCACATACCAGGCACCTCCCTGAAAGAGAAGGTGGTAAGGATCAATCAACCTGGTTTCCGTCCTGTTGCTGCTAAAGGACGAATACGTGGTGTGCAGGGTTTGGTGCCCATGGATGGCCGCGGATATTGCTTCGATGCGGCTGGCAACCTCGTCATCCTCGTAGAGCTTACCTACCATCAGGCTTATATTTGGCAACTTCTCCTGTATTTGAGCCCATGTCTGCGGATCGAGAGAATCCCGGATTTTGTTCAATCCAGCTTCCAGGCTGTCATTATTGGGAAGCAAGTTGTGTTCGGCCACAGCAAGCCCGGCC
The DNA here is from genome assembly GCA_002345475.1 of Firmicutes bacterium UBA2296. Taxonomy (GTDB): domain Bacteria; phylum Bacillota; class UBA994; order UBA994; family UBA994; genus UBA2296. The sequence goes on along the minus strand of DDWC01000133.1, from coordinate 2,674 downwards.
AACATCAGGCTGAGCAGTTCATTTTCATTAAGCGCCCGCGTGAGATTGGGGTTGTTTTGACTGAGCCTGAAACCTCCCTTGCTGCCGGGACAAGCCTCAACAGCCAGTCCCTGACCCTTGAGCTCTTCAACGTATCGATAAACAGTCCGGCGACTAGTACCAAGAATTTTCGCAAGTTCCTCCGCGGCAACCATCTCCCGCCCTGCTAGATGTTTCATGATAACTGCCAATCTCCCGTTTTTAGTATCTCTCAACGCAAACACTCCTTAGACAATGAGCTTTTTTATTAATTACTCCGCAAGGTGCAGGAAACCTCCAAAGACAGGAAGAAATAAGTGGCGACCAGCAATGGAAGGAGGAGCGCTGCAGATGGATAGGGAAACGCACAGAAGCCGAGGGATGACTTTCTTCAACCGTCGCCTCTTTCCCGCAGCCCAGGAGGAGTGGGCTCGTTGGCTGGAAATGGCCGAACAACAGCCCGATAACGCGCAGGAGGCTGCTGCAGCTGCCAATGTTCTGGGATGTTGCTTCTCAGAAAACGGCCGGTACAATGAAGCTCTAGACTATTTTTCTGCCGCTTCTCGACATATCCGAAAGCTGGCCGAACCTGATCCGGCACTTTCACTCAAGGTGGCTCTAAACAAGAGCGCCGCGCTTTACATGAAGGGCGAAGCGGACATGGCCCTGGAGGAACTCGAAATAGCCGAGTCAATTTGGGGGCGAGGAGAAGATGCTCTGCGAGCCAGAATCCTCTTACTGCGAGGGGCATACGCGTTGGATAGGGCACTGTACCGCGAAGCACTGACTTTGCACTCTGAAGCCCTGACAATTTACCAGGGAATGGAGGATGAGGCGGCTGCCTTTGTAACGCGCCTGAATCGTTCCATATCACTGGTCAAACTTGGTGAATTCGTCGAGGCTGAAGAAGAACTGGCGACTTGTATCGCCGCTTTTTCGGAGGCGCAGGACTTTCACCACGAAGCCTACGCTTTAACTGAGCTGGCGCACCTGAAATATCTACAAGGCAAACCATATCGGGCACTAGACCTCTGTGCCAAATCAATCGAAATCATGCTTACCGAATCCTGTATCCTGGACAGGCTGGAAATCGCCAACGTGTGCCGCATATTGTGCCTGGTTTTCTCCTCCACAGGAGATAAGACCCGAGCGGAGCACTACAAGAGTAAGGCCGTGGAAATATATCAGAGCCAAAAGAGCCCGTACCTGCGAGAGAGAGCCGATCTATGCAACGAAGAGCAGGCTGTGGCCATGCAGGAGGCCGACAAACGCCGTGAGGGGACAGAAGGACGGGACTTCTTCCAGATTGAGCTTTCCCTGAACTACTGCGAAGGAGCATTAAGGATTATGGAGTTGACCGAGAAAATGGACAGCTACACCCAGGGGCACTGCAACCGGGTGATGCAGTACTGCACCATGCTGGCCGATCTGTTGGAACTTGAGCAACAGGCCCGTCGGGAACTCGTTTTTGCTGCCAGATTTCATGACATCGGACAAGTCGCAGTACCAAAGAGAGTTTTGACCAAGCCCGGACCGCTGGATCCAGGGGAATGGGAAGTCGTGCAACAGCATCCCGAACTGGGCGCGGAACTGATACGGTTCGCCATGCCGGGCTCCAGAGCGCCTGACATTGTGCGGGCGCACCACGAGAGATTTGACGGCGAAGGCTACCCAAACAAACTCTCCTCCGAGATGATATCGCTTCCTGCTCATGTTCTCATCCTGGCTGACTCCTACGACGCCATGACCTCCGACCGATTTCATCGTCCAGCTATGAGCCACAGCGAAGCCTGCGCCGTTATTGCCTCCCAAAAGGGCAAACATTTCCATCCCGCCGTCGTTGATGCTTTCCACAGCTTACAGCAAATCTGACGTCTGCTGGTATATTATATGTGATTGAAATGTGATTACCTCTGGCTCATGTGATCAGGATGTGATATAGTCTATACACAACTATCACTTAGGGGGGTAAGACATGTTGAGAAAACTGACCGTTACTGTGTTTATTGCTCTGATTCTGGTCGCGACCCTGGCTTCCGGAGCTCTTGCTGCCCAACCTGCCAACGCAACAGGGGTGATGGTTTCGGAACTTGCCAGTGGCAGAGTGCATCCTCACAGCATACCAACCGATTACGGCTTCTCCACCATGGGGTACTCCATCGGTAGGCCTTCAATCCTCTAGCAAGGATGTTCTCATTCCACAAAGCGCGGAAGAGAAAAGCCCACGGGCTTTCCCCTTCCGCGCTTTGTTTCCTTTGCGCAAATCTGCTCAGACCTTGCCTAGCTCCACTGCGGTAAGACACATGACGTGCACAGCAGTAAGCAAGGCTTCTTCGTCAAAGTCAAACCCTCCGTTATGATGCTGCGCAGCCATATCGGTGCCAAACATCATGTAGGTAGCCTTGCCACCCTTGCTCCGTACGGCGTCCATCATGTATGTGACATCTTCACTGGCCCCAAAATCCCATATATCGACTATTTCCTGTACAGATGGGTCTCTTTTGGCGACTCTTCTGACAATTTCGATAAGCTCCCGATCGCTGTCCGACCCAGGAGCACCACCCATAGGTATTACCTCATGGCTGACTCCGAAGCTGGTGGCCTGTCCAGCGATCACGCGCAGCGCCTCTGCCATCATGAAAGTGTCTATCTCGGT
>DDWC01000030.1 GCA_002345475.1 Firmicutes bacterium UBA2296 | reverse complement strand
CCCGGAATTGGAGTTGAGATAGATTGCGCGACGACTTCGGCCGCCGAGTTTCGGTCATGGCAGTGTTTTTTGTGGCTGCCGCTCTGCTGGTCCTTTCGCGTCTCGCTTATATTCAGGTAGTACACGGCGAAGATTACCGCGAAAGGTCTGACAACAACAGACTGCGGCAACTGACCTCACTGGCACCCCGTGGGGTTATTTATGATACCTACGGAACTCCCGTGGCAGAAAACCGCCCCGGGTACTTCGTCGCCATTTATGACACCAGGTCGCCGCAGCAGGCCGATGTCCTGCAGAAGTTGGTGGAAATTCTGGACCCGCAGGGTGAAAACCCCGATGTATCCGTGGAAGAGTTCCGCTCCCGCATCCATCAGAACCGCTATCGTCGCTGGCAGCCCGTCAGGCTAATAGACTTCCCTCTGGAGTTTGGCGACGAGCGACTCATTCAGATTGAAGAAATGCGCAGCGACCTGCCCGACGTCATTGTTCAGGTCCAGCCCGTCCGCCATTATCCCCATGGGGACCTGGCGGCTCACATTCTGGGCGGCATGGGCCGCTACACCGGATCCTGGGATGAACTGCGCGGGTTGTGGGACATGGGCATGACGGGCTACAAAATTGACAGCATTGTCGGGCGGTGGGGTATCGAAGCCGCCTACGAGTTTGTGGCTCCGGAGCTGTCCCTGAAGGGAACCGATGGCTGGCAATGGATAGAAGTAGACAACCTGAGCCGCCCCGTTCAGGAGATGGAAGCGGTCCATGCGGTTCCCGGCAACAATCTCCATTTGACTATTGATGCCACGTTTCAGGCGTTGATCGAGGAGTATATAGCCGAAGACTATGTGCCAAACGTACTGAGCACCCTGAAGACCGAGACCGCCGAAATAGGTGTCGTGGCTCTGGACCCGAGGGACGGCAGAGTCCTGTTGTCCGTCAGTTACCCAGGGTTTACCCCCGCTACCCTCAGCGCAGACTATTCTGCGCTGCTGACCGAGGTTAACCGGCCCCTGGAGAACAAAGTGGTGACAGCCTATGCTCCCGGGTCGATCTTCAAGCCAGTGACCATGATAGCGGCTCTCAGCGAGGGGGCCAGTCTCAACGCCACCTACACCTGTACCGGAAGGCTGACCCACCCCTGGCTGGCCAGCTCCGGCAAGCTGTGCTGGATACACAGCTACGGAAGGGGTCATGGGACACTGGATATCGTCGGTGCCATCAGAAACTCCTGCAACGTCTATTTCTATAACCTCGGTATAAATCTCTACAGCCAGAAGGGTTCTGCCAACGTGCTGGACAGCATTGCCAATGCGGCTTCGTTCCTGGGCCTGGGCATCGACACTACCCTCCCGGAACTGCGGAACTTCAGGCAGGACAGCGGTGAGTTGCCTACCTCTGAGCGTTTCCGCGAGTTGCAGCGCGCCTACCTGTCGCGCTTTCCCCAGGATGCCCGTTCGCTTAACCCGTATCCAGGCGAGGTGCTGGATATCACAATAGGGCAGGGCATACAGACCTATTCGCCTCTGCAGGTGGCGAACTACATATCTATGCTGGCCACAGGTCACCGCTATGAGCCCTGGTTGCTGGAAAAGGTGACTGGCCCACAGGGCGAGGTGCTGATGGTGCATGAACCTGTTCTGGCGGCGTCGCTGGTGAAGAGCGCAGATAATCCAGACGGGCTCATAACCGCCGAAGCGCTGGCCAAAATTCAGGAAGGCATGCGCCAGGTTACACAGGTCTCTGGTGGCACCGGCAACGCATATTTCCGCGGCGTCTCCTATTTCACCGCGGGCAAGACCGGAACCGCCGAAGTATTAGGCAGATCTTCTCATGGCTGGTTCTCCGTATGGGGGGCTGAGAACGCAAACTCTTCACCGGAGATAGTAGTCACTGTATTCGTCAAGCACGGCACCGGCGGCAGCGTGGCCGGCGGTCCCATCGCGCGTAAAGTCATGGACACATATTTCGCGCTTAAGAGTGAACGGCATTCAGACTAGCAGTTCGTGGCAATAAATCATGCAAGGGGGTGTCAGCGATGCTCGACCGCAAACTACTGCGCAGTTTTGACTGGGCTCTATACCTGGCTGTATTGCTGGTCTCCTTCTTCGGGGTCCTGATTATCGCCAGTGCTTCTGCCAGCAACGATTATGCCTCGCTCCCCTTGTGGAACGCTGTCCTCGAATCACTCAGGAACAACAGCCTGGTGCAGAAGCAACTGCTATGGATACTCATAGGTCACGCTGCCATGCTTGTGGTGGTGCTGGTAGATTACCAGATATGGGCAGGACTGACCTACCCGATATACGCCGGTTCCCTGGCTCTACTGGTGGCGGTGCTGCTGGTGGGAAGCAGCGGCGGTGGCGACCAGCGCTGGATAAGCCTCGGCGGATTTGGCGTACTACAGCCTTCAGAACTGGCCAAGATAGCGGTAATTATGGCCCTGGCCAAAGGAATCGAAAAAATAGGCCGCCCAGATACCCTGTGGAAGCTTTTCCTGGCCCTTCTGCATGTGGGTCTGCCAGCTTTGCTTATCGTTATCCAGCCAGACCTTGGCACCTCTCTGGTTTTTATAGCTTTCACAGTAACCATGCTTATCGGGGCCGGGCTCACTCCCCGACTTTTCGCTCTGATGCTGGCCGGGGCCGGCGCAGCCGCCCCATTTATCTGGTTCAAAGGCCTGCGTGACTACCAGCGATCTCGTTTGCTGGTTTTTCTTGATCCCACCAAGGATCCTTCGGGTGAGGGGTATCACATTTTACAGTCCATAATTGCCGTGGGTTCTGGCATGTTCGCCGGGCGAGGCTTGTTCCGGGGCCCTCAGGCCCAGCTCAACTTCCTGCCCGCCCAGCACACAGACTTCGTCTATTCTGTTGTGGGAGAAGAACTCGGTTTTGTGGGTGTGGCGCTGCTGCTCCTATTTCTTGCGTTTATTGTTCTGCGTATTTATCGCATTGCCGGCCTGGCCAAGGATGAGTATGGGCGCCTGGTGTCGGTTGGCGTCGCCACGTATTTTGCTTTTCAGATTCTCGTCAATACCGGCATGACCGCCGGTATTATGCCAATCACCGGCTTGCCGTTACCCCTGATGAGTGCGGGAGGGAGTTCCTATCTGGCTTCTTGCATAGGAATAGGTCTGGTACTTAATATCGGTATGCGCCGCAAGAAGATTCTGTTTTAGGAGGACAAGATGATACCAGCAGAGATTTCCGCGCTCCTGACAAAGGTGTACAAACCGTCCCGCTATGCCGGGGGCGAAGTGAATATGGTGATGAAGCCGCCCGCACCGGGTCTGCTTCGCGTCGCCCTGGCCTTCCCCGACGTGTACGAGGTTGGCATGTCCCACCTGGGGTTAAAAATACTGTACAAAGTTATCAACGAACAGTCAGACTTCGCGGCCGAGCGGGTCTTTGCCCCCTGGCCAGACATGGGCGACCTCATGCGAGACGCCGGTCTTCAGCTTTACGGTCTGGAAACCTATACGCCGCTGTGCCAGTTTGACGTGGTCGGTTTCACGCTGCAATATGAACTTAGCTACACCAACATTCTCTATATGCTGGACCTGGCGGGGATACCAATGCGTGCAAGCCAGCGCAGCGAAAGCGACCCGCTTATCATCGCCGGCGGCCCCTGCGCTTTCAACGTGGAACCCATGGCGGACTACTTTGATTGTGTGGCCTTGGGCGAAGGAGAAGAAGTGATCCTCGAGCTGCTGGCCTGCCTCAAGGCGAATCAGGGTGCAGGGCGCGCAGAAAAACTGGCTGCACTGTCTCAGATTGAGGGGCTCTATGTTCCCTCACTTTATGAGGCCAGCTATAACGATGACGGTTCCTTCGCCAGAATAACGGGAAAGGGACCTTTGCCCATAGAGAAGAGGCTCATTAAGGAACTTGGTGACAGTCATATCCCTATTGACCCCGTGGTACCGTATATTGACGTGGTACACGACCGCGTCATGCTGGAAGCCTTTCGCGGCTGTACCCGGGGCTGTCGCTTTTGTCAGGCCGGTATGATTTATCGACCGGTCCGCGAAACCCCGCCGGAGGTATTGCTTAGTGCCGCGCAGCGGGCCATCGCCTCCACAGGGTATGAAGAAGTAGCCCTGACTTCACTTTCCACCATGGACTACAGTGCCATAGGTGAGCTATTACCAGTCCTCGTTGAGAGTCTCAGTTGCCAGGGAGTCAACGTTTCCCTGCCCTCGCTGCGGGTCGACAGTTTCTCTGTGCAGATGGCCGCCGAGGTGGTTAAAATGCGCAAATCAGGCCTGACACTGGCTCCCGAGGCCGGTTCACAACGCCTGCGCGATGTCATAAACAAGCAGGTCACCGCACAAGACCTGCTGACGGCTCTGCAGGGTGCCAGGCAGCTGGGCTTCAAAAGTGCCAAACTCTACTTCATGATTGGTCTGCCCACGGAGACCTACGACGACCTCGCAGAGCTGGTGCAACTCGTGGAACAGGCTGCGCGCATATTGCCGGTTACCGTAAGCACTTCGTCATTTGTACCCAAGAGCCACACGCCTTTTCAGTGGGAGCCGCAGTTTTCCATCTATGAACTGGAACAACGCCAGTCCTACCTGAAGTCGGCGTTTCGGCGCAACCGTCAGGTTAAGTACAACTACCACGAGGCAGGTGTCAGCTTCTTCGAGGCTGTTTTCAGTAAGGGAGATCGCAGACTGGGGGCTGTCATAGAAGAAGCATATCGCCGCGGCTGCAAGTTTGACGGCTGGTCAGAGTACTTTGACTACACCAAGTGGCAGGACGCCTTCATGTCGGCCGGCATAGACCCCACGTACTATGCCAATCGGCGCATACCACAGGAGAGCCCCTTGCCCTGGGATCACCTCTCAGCGGGCCTGGACAAAGGCTTTCTCAAACGCGAATGGCAATTGGCTCTTCTGGGCAGGCCGACCCTGGATTGCAGCATGGACCTTTGTTCCGCTTGCGGTGTATGCCCCGGCCTCACAGTTATGCCGCACACAGTGAGGAGGCGACAGGCATGAGACTGTGGTTAAAGTTCTCCCGGCGCGACTCCCTCAGCTTTATCTCCCATCTGGATGCGCACCGCGCCTATTACAGGCTCTTCAGGCGCGCCGGACTGCCGTTGGCCTACAGTCAGGGGTTCAACCCTCACCCGGTATTATCTCTGGCCTCGCCACTCCCACTGGGCTTCATCAGCCGCGCCGACTACCTGGACGTAGAGCTGTCTCAGGACATGGACCTGGTGGAAATCAGCGACAGAATTCGCAGTTCTTCTGGGGGGGACGCCCTTCGTCTGCTGGATGGCACAGCTATTGAAGGCAGGGTAAAGGCCCTGGCCGGAATGCTCAGCTTTGCCCGTTACAGTATTGAACTAGCTGGCGATGAAGTCAGGGCAACCCAGGCTTGCCAGGCTTTCTCGGCGGCCGAAGTTGCGCTTTTTACCAAACAGACCAAGAGCCGCGTGCTGCAACTGGACGCCAAAGAACTGGTCCGCGAGCTCACCTGCCATGAGAACGTCATCAACGCCGTCCTCAGCCTGGGCGAAAGCCGGGTGTTTCGCCCTGACGAGCTACTGGCTGTCATGGCTGATGTTGCCGGTTGTAGGCTGGACAGTCGGTCCATCACCCGTGAGGAACTCTATATAGGCGACAATACTCTCCACACACCACTGGAGTGGGCGAAACTGGAGCGTGGTTAAACTGAATAAGGAAATCATCGTCAATTGCGGCCCGCGGGAAACCCGGGTGGCGGTCATGGAACAGGGAGAACTGGTGGAACTGTACATAGAGCGCTTACAGGAGCAACGTCTGGTGGGCCATATCTACAAGGGCCGCGTGGCGAACGTCCTGCCGGGGATGCAGGCGGCCTTTGTCAACATTGGCTTGCAGAAGAACGCCTTTCTCTACGTGGACGATGCGCTGGAAAACATAGCTGGGATTGACGCAACACCGGAGAATTTCACCAAAGCTTCGGCTATCAGGGACGTCGTCAAGCAGGGGCAGGCTGTTGTCGTGCAAATCAGCAAGGAACACTTCGGCAACAAAGGCGCTCGCATTACCCGGCACATTACCCTGCCGGGCAGGCTGGTAGTGTTGATGCCGACTGTGGACTACGTCGGCATTTCACGCCGCATTCCCAGAGGAACTGCGCGGGAAGAACTGAAGGCGCTGGTAGACGAACTGCGGCCCGAGGGCATGGGGGTCATAGCCCGTACCATGGCCGAAGGCTGTACGCGCCAGGAGCTGAAGCGCGACATCGATTTTCTGCACCACTTGTGGCTTTCCATCCGCAGGAAGGCCAAAGAATCCAAAGCTCCCGCCTTGCTGCACACCGACCTCACCCTGCTTTACCGGGTTATCCGGGATAGCTTTGACGAAGACGTTACTAGACTTGTGGTGGATGACCAGGCTGAATACGAAGCCGTGCGGCAGTTGCTCGCTGACATCAGCCCGGACCTTGTGGAGCGTGTGCATCTCTTTTCCATGGACAGGCCAGTCTTTGACTTTTTGGGCATAGAATCTCAAGTTGAACGTATCACCAACCGCAGAGTGTGGCTTAAATCAGGCGGCTACATCGTCATTGATCATACCGAAGCCCTTACTGTTATAGATGTAAATACCGGCAAGTTTGTGGGCAGTACCAGGCTAGCGGACACAGTGCTCAAAACTAACCTTGAGGCAGCCCAGATCATTGCCCGCCAGTTGCGCCTGCGCAATATCGGTGGCATAATCGTGGTGGACTTCATCGACATGGAAGAAGAAGAGCACCGGCGGCAGGTGCTGGCTGTTCTGTCCCAGGAGTTGTCCCGTGACAAGACCAAGAGTGCCGTGCTGGGCCTGACCCATCTTGGGCTGGTGGAGATCACCAGACAGAAGGTCAATCAGGGCCTGGCCGAGTTCCTGCAGAAGGACTGTCCCACCTGTGGTGGCAGCGGAAAGGTGCTCACAGAAGAAACCGCCGCCATCCGCATCGAGAATCAGCTCAGACAGTTCCTGTCCCTGACCGAAGAGGAAGCTGTGCTGGTTGCTGTCCATCCCGGGACGGCCGCCATGCTTATCGGCGTCAACGGCAAGAGTCTGGAGAAGCTCGAAGAAAACACCGGCAAGAAGATCTATGTGCGGGGCGACAGCTCGCTGCGTCCTGATGAGTATGCTCTGGTGGTCTCCGGCACGGCGGCTGCCGTGCAGTCCGCCGCGCTGCCGGTATCGCCCGGCGAGATTCACACCGTCCTTATCGAGGGTAAGCACAATAGCAAGAGTGGCGACGGTATAGCGCGCATGGATGGCTTCGTACTGCAGGTAGCCGACGCAGCGCCACTCAAGGGCACGCGGGTCGCCGTAGAGATTACCCGGGTGTATAAGACCTTCGCGCGAGCCAAATTGGTATCCCAGGCAAATTAGTTTGGCGCATTGACCGTTCAAAACTTTCATGCTAAAATTAACATTCGTAGGATTACTTATTATCATAAGTGATGCCGAAGCCGCGCGCTCACGGCCCTAAGCTCAGGATTCCTGACGCCATGAAGCGGCGAGTCAAATTTCGGAGGTGCCAAATGTTTGCAATCATTGAGACCGGCGGTAAGCAATACCGCGTACAAGAGGGCGACGTAATCCGTGTGGAAAAGCTCGATCATTCCGAGGGCGACGTCGTTGAGTTTGCCGATGTCCTGGCCGTTGGCGGGGACGAGGATGTATCCTGGGGAGCGCCCACACTGCCCGGAGTAACCGTAACGGCTAAAGTACTTGACCAGGGCCGCGGCCCCAAGATAGTGGTTTTCCGCTATCGCGCCAAGTCGAACCATCGTCGTCGTAAGGGACATAGACAGCCCTTCACAGCAGTCGAAATTCAGACCATTAATCGATAGGGGAGGTGCAGCAGAGTGGCTCATAAAAAAGGTGTAGGTAGTTCTCGCAACGGTCGCGACAGCCATTCGCAGAGGCTTGGAGTCAAGCGTCAGGATGGACAGTATGTCAATGCGGGCTCCATTCTAGTACGTCAGCGGGGCACCAAGGTCCACCCCGGCAATAACGTAGGTATTGGCAGTGACGACACGCTGTTTGCTCTGGTTACCGGCAAGGTAGCATTTGAACGCCTCGGTAAGGACAGAAAGAAAGTAAGCGTCTACGAAGTAGAGGTTGCCAGCATATAGTGCCAAACCCGGGTTTCCGGGTTTTTTTCTTAGGGGTGAACAGGATATGAACGGTGAGACATCCCGCCAGAGCCCATACAGAGAGCTTTGCCACAGCCTGCTCAACGACTTGCAGGTGCTGCTGGGCGCTGTTCAGCTTGGCAAAAGCGACGCGGAGTTGACTGCCGTAATTGATCGGGCTCTAGCTCGTATCGATGAAACACGTGTCATGCTCACCACGGAGGAGGAGAACACAGATGTTTGTAGATAGAGTTGTCATCTCGGCCCGTTCAGGGGACGGCGGAGATGGAGCATCGGCTTTCAGGCGCGAGATCTACGTGCCCGAAGGAGGCCCGTCCGGCGGTGACGGCGGAAAAGGAGGCGACGTATATGTGGTTGCCGACAATAACGTCCACACCCTTATGGACTATCGTTTTCGCAAAAACTACAAAGCCGAAAACGGTGGCAAGGGCGACAAGAAGAACATGCACGGTCGCGGTGGAGAGGATCTCATCCTCAAGGTGCCGCCGGGGACCGTTGTATACGATGAGGTTTCCGGGCATGTGCTGGCAGATGTAGTCCAGCCAGGGGACACAGTGTTACTTATTAAAGGCGGTCGCGGCGGACGCGGCAATGCCCGTTTTGCCACCGCCACCCGTCAAACTCCCATCTATGCCGAAAAAGGGCATCCCGGCCGGGAGCTCAGTCTTCGGCTGGAACTCAAGTCCATAGCCGACGTCGGGCTGGTGGGCTTCCCAAACGCAGGCAAATCGACTTTGCTGGCCTCAGTATCCCGGGCACGCCCCAAGGTGGCCAATTATCCCTTTACCACTCTGGAACCAAACCTGGGCGTGGTGACTGTGGACGGGCGCTCCTTTGTCATGGCAGACATTCCCGGCCTTATTGAGGGTGCCAGCGCCGGACAGGGATTGGGACACACTTTCCTAAGGCACGTCGAGCGCACCAGGGTCATCATTCACGTGGTCGATGCCGCAGCTACCGAAGGCCGTGACCCGCTAACGGACATCAGCATTATTGACAACGAACTGGCAGAGTATTCCCAGACTCTGTCCCACAGCCCACAAATCGTAGCTCTCAACAAGGTGGACGCGGTGGCCGATGAGGCAGACCTGGTCAGGATAGAGAAGGTCCTGCGCGAGCAGGGCAGGGAGTGCTTTCGCATTTCCGCCGCCACCGGCGAAGGGGTTACGACTCTGTTGCATCGCGCCATGGACCTCGTGGAACAGACTCCGGCCTTGCCATTGCACGAGATAACCTATGTGCAGGAGGAGGAGGTCATCGAGCCCATGTCCATAGAGCAGAGCGAAGACGGTTTCGTTGTGCGGGGCACCCGCATAGAAAACCTTATTGCCCGCACCAACCTGGACAACCACGAAGCGGTACAACGCCTGCAGGTGGCCATGAAACACATGGGCGTGTTCCAGGCATTGCGCGACTCCGGCATTAAGGAAGGCGACCAGGTGTTCATAGGCGAGGTATCCTTCTCGTTCTATGACGAAATGCCTGAGTAGGAGGGACCAGCATGAGATTAGGAATAATGGGCGGAACCTTTGATCCTATTCACTGGGGGCATCTCGTGACTGCGGAAGCGGCTCGCCACCAGTTCCTGCTGGACCAGGTGCTCTTTGTCCCGGCTGGCCAGCCCCCGCACAAGCAGGGAAGGCGAATGTCCAGCGCCGAGGACCGCTATCTGATGACATTTTTGGCTATCGCCAACAACCCTGTTTTTCACATTTCCCGCATGGAAATCGACAGGCCAGGCCAGTCTTACACCTACGACACAATAGCCAGACTACGCGAAAGCTATGACCTTACCGAGCTGTACTTTATCACCGGTGCCGATGCCATGCGCGAAGTGCTCACCTGGCACAGGGCAGAAGAACTGCTTACCATGTGTCACTTTGTCGCCGCCAGTCGTCCCGGTTTCACCCTCGAAGACTACATGCAGCAGGAAGCTTTGCAGCGTTTCAGGCAAAAGGGCAACATACACTTGATCGAAGTTCCCGCCATGGCCATATCCTCCACGGACTTGCGCCGCAGAGTGCTCCTGGGAGAGCCCATCAGGTATCTTGTTCCCGAAGCGGTTGAGAACTACATATACAAGAACAGGCTCTACGTTGAGGACGATGCTATATTCGTTTAACAAAGCCTTAACTTGTATATGCTCTTGACCATTGTTATATTTGTAGAGGAATAGACTGCTTATGGAGGCCCGACTGATGAATCGAGTAATGCATTATGCCATGGCAGGGATAAGCCTCGTACTTTGCTTTGTGGTAGGGACTACCGTACTGGTAGTGAACAGCCTTGCCGCGCCAAACCCTACGCTGCCGGGGCAGGAACCCGAAAAGATTGTCAGGTTGACTCCTCCTCAGCCCAATGAGAGGATCAACCTCTTACTGCTTGGGGTGGACGAAGGTCTGCTCCCGGGCGGTATTCGTGCGGCCACCCGCAGTGACACCATGATGCTGGCCAGCTTTGACCCTAAGACAGGGTCGCTGAACGTGCTGTCCATACCCAGAGACAGCAGGGTTGACATGCCTGGACGAAGCAAAGCCGACAAGATGGGGCATGCTCATGCTTTTGGCGGTGTATCTCTGGTGGTAGACACCCTGGAGCAATTGCTGGACATCCCCATACACTACTATGTGCGCGTCGATCACGGCGCGTTCAGGCGCATCATTGACGCCATAGGCGGGGTTGACTACTACGTCGAAAGGGACATGTTTTACGAAGATCCCTATCAGGATTTGTACATAGACCTCAAACAGGGCCAGCAAAAGCTCAACGGCGACAAGGCCGAGCAGTACGTGCGCTACCGCGGTAACGGTAGCGATATCGATCGCATCGCGCGGCAGCAGAAATTCCTTATGGCCGCCATTCGCCAGGCTTTAAAACCCGCCAACCTGCTCAAGGTGAACAACCTGGTGGACATCGTCATGCGCAGTGTATACACCAATGTGGACTCCTCTGACGTTCTGAGGTTCCTACCATATCTGGACGGTTTCAGTGATACCAGGGTTTCCACTTATGTATTGCCAGGCGATAATGCTGTAGTCAACGGCACTTGGTTCTGGGAGCTCGATCGCGCCGGCATGGATGAAATTCTGGCTTCTGCCTTCTGGGACGACTTGCAGGGTGACCCCAGGCAGGTGCGCCTGAAGATCGTAGACGCCACCGGATCTGACCGGGCTGGTTCCCTCATAGCCAGATTTGCCCGTCGCGGCTTCAGTGTGGTTGACGTAGAAACCGCCACAGAGGTCGCCAAGAGCACCTCGATTACCTCCCACGACGGCAACGATCCCGCCGCCCTGATGGTATTTCGCTTTATCAAGTCCGGTGACCTGTTCAGCGAAGTGCCGAAAGAGGGCGTCGACCACGAATACGACGTGACCCTGATTCTGGGTCAAGACCTATATAGACAGGAGGAATCCCTATTTCCATGCAACCAAAGGCACTGGCCGAGTTAGCCGGCGAACTGGCGAAAGACAAAAAGGCTGACCGTCCCGTGATTCTCGATCTGAGCCGCGTTTCCATAATGACCGACTACTTTATGATTGCCAGCGCGCAGTCCCGCACACAAGTCATGGCCATCGCTGAACACATTGAACAGGAACTGAAGCAGCGCGGCCTCATGCCCATGGGTAAAGAAATTGACTCGGGGGGAAAGTGGCTGCTGCTGGACTACAGCTATGTCATAGTGCATATATTCCAGGAGGAGGCCCGCCAGTTCTACAACCTGGAGCGCCTCTGGGGCGAAGCACCTCTGATCACCCTGTGAGCCTGGCATACGAGCGCATGGCTGAAGTCTACGACCGCTGGATGGAGGGCGTGGACTACAACACATGGTGGACCTATCTGCGAGACACTTTTGCGCTCTCCCCGGGCATGCGCATACTGGAGACAGCCTGTGGCACCGGTAACCTCACTGCCCGGATAGCTTCAGAAGGGTATCAGGTGGTGGCCAGCGACTTTTCAGCCGCCATGCTGGCCCAGGCCGAGCAAAAGCTCAGGGGACGCCGCAACGTGCGGTTCCTCCAGCTGGATATGCGCCAGCTACCCACAAATCTGGGCAAGTTCGACGCCATTATCGCCGCTTGCGATGCCGTAAACTACCTGACCAGGCCGGAGCATGTGCAGCAGTTTATCTACGGCGCTGCTTCCCTGCTGCAGGACGGGGGAGTGCTGCTCTTCGATGTGCATGGCATGGGCAGAGTGACCGACTGGGCCCACGCGCCCCATCACAATTTCGTTTCTTCTGATTCGTGCTATCTGTGGCGTGCCGAGCTGCGCGGCAAAGCCATCTGCCACCATATTACCGGCTTCACCCGTAACCCCGATGGCACATGGCAGCGGTTTGACGAATTGCACCAGCAGCGTTACTACAATATTACCGATATACAGCCCATGATTGAGGCCGCAGGTTTGCATATGGAGGCGGCTTACCAGTTCCGCACCCATGAGCCCTACAGCGAGTTATCGTCCCGGGTGCAGGTCTGCGCCAGATTAGTCCGCTAAGATAGATTAAGCGTTGACACCCGCATGTTGCCTGACTTATAATATGAAACGTACCGTGTCCGAGCCCCCAGCCGGACGCACATAAAATGGGGCATTAGCTCAGCTGGGAGAGCGCTTGACTGGCAGTCAAGAGGTCAGCGGTTCGATCCCGCTATGCTCCACCATAGGAAACTCAAGGGCCTTCGGGCCCTTTTTGTTTTGTCCAGGCGCACTGGACTTATCAGCAAAGACGGTCGCAAGCCCTTGGCAGCTGCCACTGAAATGTGCGATAATGGCAAAGTGAATGCTTCGACAAGCAAATATTCCGAAGACAACAAGGGGGCTTTTATGACAGACGAGAAGGTGTTCGGTTTGCCTGCCAGGCAGGGCCGGTGGCTCATAGTAGCATTGGGGCTGCTAATTAATCTTTGCCTCGGCAGTGTGTACTCCTGGAGCGTATTTCGCCGCCCGGTGGAAAGCTACTTCGGCGTGGGGGCGACAGAGAGCGGGCTTCCCTTCATGGTCTTTCTGGCCAGCTTCGCCATCCTTATGCCCATAGCGGGCCGGTACATGGACAAGTACGGCCCGAAGACTATTACTCTGGCCGGCAGTCTCATAGTTGCCGCAGGCTGGATACTCTCCGGATACGCCGGCAGCATTGCCCACATGACCATAACCTATGGGCTCATCGCTGGTAGCGGTGTGGGTATCGCCTACGGCGGGCCCATTGTCCTGACAACCAAGTGGTTCCCGGACAAAAAAGGCCTGGCAGTAGGAATCACTCTGGTAGGCTTCGGACTTTCTCCGCTCATAACTGCGCCCATCGCCCGACATCTCATCGAACAGAATGGCCCACTTGCTACCCTGCGCCTGTTGGGACTCGTGTTCCTGGTCCTGCTAGTGCTACTCGCTCTGCCCCTCAGGTTACCCAAGGTAGCGGCCTCAACTTCGCGCAGTGCCCTGCCCAGCCACGGCCAGGCAGAGGTCAGGCCAGGGCAGATGTTGAGCAAAGGCAACTTCTACGGCTTGTACCTGTGTTTCTTTATCGCCACCCTCAGCGGACTTATGGCCATCGGCATTTCCAGCCCCGCAGGCGAAGAGATCATTCGCTTGAACGCCGATCAGGCCGCCCTGGCCGTCTCCGTTTTTGCCATCTTCAACGGTGTAGGTCGCCCGTTTTTTGGCTGGCTCACCGACAGGAAAGGCCCCCGGGTTGCCTCATCTCTGGCCTTTGCATTGATTGCTCTGGCTTCGCTGGGTATGCTGTCGGCAAGTGAAGGGCAGTATGTGCTCTATTTGGTCAGCTTTTCCGGCTTCTGGCTCGCCTTCGGCGGCTGGCTGGCCATCGCCCCGGCTGCCACCGCCACGCTGTTTGGCAATCGGCATTATGCCCAGAACTACGGCCTGGTCTATACCGCTTACGGCCTGGGAGCCATCGCCGGCACTGTTCTCGCAGGGCGTCTTCGGGATTTGCTGGGCAGCTATAGCTATGCCTTTTATCCCACCGCTGTCCTGGCCTTGTTCGGCATTGCCATCGGCCTGTACAGCCTGAAGAAGGGTGCCCCCGCTCCACATGCGGCGGTGCCAGGCCCAGCAATTGCCTTGCAACTTCGCCCCGGAGTGGCCGACGACTAAGCGGCGACAGTGGACCCCTCATGGGGTCCATTTTTTTGTCAAAGATGACTTCTGCGCACTGTATTTGTTGGAATGCAGGAGATGGAACCTGTCGTGTCAAAGGGTATGACATTGGACTATAAGCCACATTACCACCTGGCAGAGGCAGGGAGGGAATACCCATGGAAGTTAACATACTGGTAGGCGGGGCCGCCGGGCAGGGAATGGACACCATAATGGACATGTTAGGCCGCGCTTTGGCCAGACAGGGACTGAGCTTTATTTCCAGCAAGGACTACATGTCTCGGGTGCGAGGCGGGCACAACTTCACCAGGTTGCGGGTGTCCAGCAACACACCTTTTAGCAACGTGGAAGAAATCGACATACTTGTGTCCCTGAACGAAGAGACATATCTGGTGCATAAAGCAAACCTTTCCGGCAAAGGCCGGGTCATTTATGACCCCGGTGAGTTCTCCATCCCCGAGGATGATCCCAAGAGGCTGCCCATACCTTTAAAAAAGGCCGCACAGGACGCGGGAGGTGCCATCATGGCCAACGTGGTGGCGGTGGGCGCTCTGGCCGCGCTGCTGGGCATGAAACAGGAACCGTTCCAGGAACTCATCCGTGAAACTTTCAGCGACAAACCTAAGGTTGTTCCGGGCAATATAACGGCCCTGGCCAGTGGCTACAGCGAGGCAGAGCCCCATTGCCCCGAGTGCTTTCCTCTGCCCGAACCGGGCAAAGAGAAATTCCTGTATATAGACGGCAACCAGGTTCTGGGCATGTCGGCCCTGGCCAGTGGCTGCCGCTTTCTGTCGGCCTATCCCATGACTCCGGCCACCGGTGTCATGACATACCTGGCCAAGAAAAGCGCCGAACACAAGGTTGTGGTAGAGCAGGCCGAAGACGAGATTGCCGCCATTAACATGGCCCTGGGCGCTTCCTACGGGGGAGTAAGGGCGCTGACGGCCACCTCCGGAGGCGGCTTTGCCTTGATGGCCGAGGGACTATCCCTGGCTGGCATGACTGAGACACCTATTGTCATCATCCTGGCTATGCGACCCGGTCCGGCCACGGGCTTGCCCACCCGCACCGAGCAGGGCGACCTCTTTTTTGCCGTGCACGGCGGACATGGCGAGTTTCCCCGGGCCGTGCTGAGCGCGACAACTCTGGAGGACGCCTTCCTCCGACTGAACAAGGCCTTTGAACTGGCCGACAAGTACCAGGTGCCGGTGATCTTTCTTTCAGACCAGAACTTCGCTGACACGCAAAGGGCCGTGGCCCCGTTCGACTTCTCCAGGCTCAACTACAATCGCCATCTGGTCAGTGCAGACGATATCGAGAGTCCTTACCTTCGTTACCGCTATACCAAGGACGGCATTTCTCCCCGCCTCATACCCGGCCGGGCTGAAGGCGAGGTAGTGCTTATGGACAGCGACGAGCACGACGAAAAGGGCAACATTATTGAAGACGCAAAGACGCGCCAGGCTATGGCTGACAAACGTCAGCGCAAGGTGAAGGCCCTGGCGGCAGAAATGGATGAGCCCGAACATTACGGTTCTGACGATGCCGAGATTTTGCTCATAGGCTGGGGTTCAAACTACGGCGTGCTGCGCGAGAGCGTGGATGCCCTCCAGCACGACGGTAAATCCGTGGCGCTGCTGCACTTTGCCGATCTGTGGCCCCTGCCTGTCGCCCACCTTACCAAATGGCTTGGCAAGGCCAGCACAAGTTTCTGTGTCGAAAACAACGCCTCGGGCCAGTTCCGTAAGCTCATCCGAATGGAAACCGGTCTGACTATCGACCACAGCGTCCTCAAGTATGACGGCCGACCCTTCTTTGTCGCCGAGATCGTCCAGGAGGTGCTAAAGCATGTATAAGCGTGACGACTTTCTGGTCAGCGACCCTGCCTGGTGCCCCGGCTGTGGCAACTTCGCCATCCGCAAAGCTCTGGCCGGCGCCCTTGAACAACTCAAGCTTCAACCTCACAATGTTGTCATCTGTTCCGGCATAGGTCAGG
>DDWC01000031.1 GCA_002345475.1 Firmicutes bacterium UBA2296 | reverse complement strand
ACGCCACAGCTGCCGAACTAGATGAGATGAAGGAACACGTGCGAGAGGCCATGGAGAGTGGTGCTATAGGTCTGTCGTCAGGATTGATTTACCCGCCCGGGGTGTATGCGCCGACCGAAGAGCTAATTGAACTGAGCAAGGTGGTCGCTGAGTATGGCGGCAGCTATTGCAGCCATATTCGCAACGAATCTGACGATGTCATAAATGCGGTCGAAGAGGCAATCCGCATCGGACGCGAATCGGGAGCATCAGTGGTCATATCGCATCATAAGATCGCCGGGAGACACAACTGGGGATTGTCCAGCACGACCCTGAATATTATCGAGAAAGCTAATGCGGAGGGCGTTGTCGTGGGGTTGGACCAGTACCCTTATGAGGCCGGCGGCACAGGTCTGAAGTCAACCATACCGGGTAAATTTCACGAAGGCGGTACCGAGAAGCTTCTGGAAAGACTGCGCGACCCGCTAATTCGTGAGGAAATAAAGAATCTCATTATGACCCCAGGAGGCAACTGGGAAAACCTGGCTCTGGGCTGCGGTTTTGACGGGATTATGGTGTTTGCCAGCAACATCCCCGACGTGCACGGCATAACAGTAGCCGAGTACGCAGCCAGGCAAGGACAGGATCCTCTGGAGGCCTTGCTGGATCTGGTGCTGCTATCTGAAGGAACAGCGGGAGCTATCTATTTTATGATGGGCTCTGAAGACATCGAGCGCATTATGAAGCACCCGTTTACCATGATTGGAACCGACGGTGGGATAGTCGACCCACGATACGGCTCCCATCCGCGCAGCACCGCCACTTTCCCCAAAGTCCTGGGAGTATACGTGCGGGAGAAGCAGTTGCTAACACTGGAAGACGCCATTCGCAAGATGACTTCTTTACCTGCACAAAAAGCCGGGCTTAAGACCAAGGGTTTGATCCGTGAAGGGCTTGACGCAGACCTGGTGATTTTCGACCCTGCTACTGTAGCAGGGCCCGCCACTTACGCCCAGCCACTCCTGCGTAACGTAGGAATCAATTATGTGATAGTCAACGGAGGTATAGCCGTAAAGGACAACAAATACACCGGCAACGGATTCGGCAAGGTCGTTTTGCGCAGCGAATAGTATCTAGGCAGTGATAGGGAGGAATTATGATGAACGATTGGTCTCACCTTAGAACACATGTTGAAAAACTAATGGAGGCGTGGCACATACCTGGAGCCGCAGTGGGCATTGTCCAGGACGGTGAAGTCGTATTCGCTGAGGGCTTTGGCGTAACCGACTGCAACACCGGACAGGCAGTGACCGGTGACACTCAGTTTTCCATCGGCTCCAGCACCAAAGCTTTCACAACTACGGCTCTGGGACTGCTTGTTGACGAGGGTCTGGTCGACTGGGATGCCCCGGTGCGCACCTTTATGCCGGAATTTCGCATGTTCGACAGCGTGGCCTCAGAAAAGGTATGCCTGCGCGACATGGCGTGTCACCGCACGGGTCTGCCACGTTACGACATAATGTTGTTCAATCCGGCATTCTCACGGAAGGATATCCTGGACAGGCTGCGCTACCTCAAGCCGACCAAGGATTTGCGCGCTGCGATGCAGTACAACAACCTGATGTTCGCTGCCATGGGTGACATCATAAGAAGAGTCAGCGGGCTAACCTGGGAAGAGTTCGTCCGTCAAAGAATTTTGTCTCCTCTGGGTATGAGCAACAGCTCCTTCGATTGCGAGGAGATTCTGGCATTTCCGGACCACGCCTGGCCACACAAGGAAGTTGACGGCGAAATTTCACGCATAGACTTTATGTCCATAGGCGCAACAGGCCCAGCTGGCTCCATTAACGCCAGCGTCAAGGATATGGCTAAATGGCTGAAGTTCAACCTTGACCTGGGTAAAGTTGAGGGACAGCAGGTTTTAGCCGAGGCTACCATAAAGGAAATTCACAGCCGTCACATACCCATGCGTGGCATGGGCGACGAAGAAGGCCTGCAACAGGGCAACTACTGCCTGGGGTGGATGTCTGGCTTCTACCGTGGCGGACATGTCATTCAGCATGGCGGCACCACCGTTGGCTTCGCCACCGAGTGCGCTTTCATGCCTGCGCACAAGACCGGTGTGGTCGTATTCACAAACAATAACGGCCCTGTGGCTCAGTTCGTAGCCCGCTACGTCTTTGATACCGTCCTGGGACTGGAGCCCGTTGACTGGAGCGGCAAAGCCAAGGAAAAACGCGCGCAATCAGACGCAGCCAAAATAGACCAGAGCAAGCTGGCCAAGGTGGAGAACACAACACCTTCTCATGGTCTTGAAGAGTATGTGGGAACGTACAGCCACCCGGGAGTCGGTGAGCTCACAGTGGCCCTGGATGAAAATGGGGCTCTGACTGCCACTTACGGAACCATTGAAATGAAGCTATCCCACAGACACTACGATGTCTTTGACGCCAAAATGCCTGACTTCTTCCGCGGATTTTCCATGGCTGCAACCTTCCAGGGCGCCAAGGACGGTAGCATCTACAGCATAGCACTACCCTTGGGCCTGGATCCATTGCTTGAGGACCTGGTCTTCACCAGAGTCCCGGACAGCAAGATGTCTGAGCTGTCCTTCCTGACGCCCTTCTGCGGGACTTACGAGGTGGCCGGCATGAAGCTACAGGTGGACCTCAACAAACAGGGATCCCTTACCGTGTCGATGCCCGGTCAGCCGCTAATCACCCTCGTTCCACATCGGGGTACTACCTTCAACTTTGCAGGGCTGCCCGGATATTCCCTTACCTTCGGAGACGACAAAGCCGAACTTACTCAGCCCGGCGGTGTATTCTCAGCCACAAGAGTATGAGGTGATCGTGTTGAAGCAGCCTCAAAAAGACTCCATGAGCATAGTTGCAAGAGATCATGAGGTTTGCGCCGGTTTTGCCAGGGCACCGTACTTTCCTCTGGTTGTGAAACGCGGGTACGGCTCTATTCTTGAGGATGTGGACGGGAAGCAATACATAGACCTGCTGGCCAGCGCTGCCGCAATTAACACCGGGCATTGCCATCCAGCCATAGTGGAGGCGCTCAAGGAACAGGTGGGCGAGCTGATACACTACACCCCCGGCTATGTGTATCACGAGCTAAAGGTGCAGCTGGCCGAGGAACTGGTCAGGATAACACCCGGAGCGTTTCGTAAGCGGGTCGCGTTCGGGTTGTCGGGATCTGATTCTATCGACGGCATGATCAAGCTGGCCCGCGCCTACACTAAACGTCCCAAGATCATATCTTTCGTGCAAGCCTACCACGGCTCGACATACGGGGCGCTGTCGCTGACAGCCCTCAGCCTGAATATGCGGCGCAGCATCGGCCCTCTGTTGCCGGAAGTACACCACATCAGCTACCCTGACTGCTACCGCTGTGACTTTGCCAGTTCGCCTGAGCACTGCAGCCTGCAATGCCTTAACGAGTTCCGCCGTGCCCTGCATTACTATCTGCCTCCTGACGAAATCGCAGCGGTAGTCATGGAACCGATTGCCGGTGACGCTGGGCTCATCGTGCCTCCAAAACGGTACGTGCAAGAACTGCACGCTATATGCCGGCAACACGGCATTCTCTTCGTCGTTGACGAAGTCCAACAGGGTTTTGGCCGAACGGGCAAATGGTTCTGCATCGAACACTTTGACATCGAGCCGGACATCATAGTAATGGGGAAGTCCATTGCCTCCGGTATCCCCATGAGTGCCATTGTCGGCCGCGCGGAGATTATGGAAGCGCTTGACGCTCCCGGACACCTGTTCACTACCGGCGGCAGTCCCGTTGCCTGTCGCGCAGCCCTGGCTACTATCTCTGTCATCGAGGATGAGCAACTCATTCTCCGCGCCGAGCAAATGGGCTCATACCTGACAGGGGAGCTTAACAGGCTGGCTGGGATCTATGATCTGATTGGCGAGATCCGCGGGTTGGGGCTGACTATAGGGGTCGACCTGGTTACAGACCGGGGCACCAGGGAAAGAGCCCGCGAAGCTGCAGCGAAAATATGCTACAGAAGTTTCGAACGTGGCGTAATAGTCATTTTCATGGCTGGTAATGTACTGCGGATCCAGCCGCCTCTTGTCATCACCAGAGAGCAGGTGGACCAGTCGCTGGACATCCTGGAGCAATCCATCAAGGACTACCTGGGAGGCAAGATCTCAGACGATGTACTTAATTTTGCTAAGGGTTGGGGCATCTAGCCCCATCTCTTTGCGTCAGCTTAAGGGGCAGTCAATCCCTGCAACGATTACGACAAGTTGAGGTGACCATATGATAATCACTGACATCAGAGCGGAAAAGATTGGCCTGGAACTCAATAAACCAATAGTGATCTCAATGGGTACAATTACTCAGGGAGATACCGTCATTGTCAAGATTACTACTGATACTGGAATCTGTGGTTACGGAGAAGGTGCCGGGGTATCGTTTGTTACCGGTGAGACTCCCGAGTCGGTAATGGGCACCATAAACTTGCTGCGTCCACATCTGCTCGGGATCAACCCCTTTAGCATTGACCACATTCACTCGACTATGGATAGAGTCATTGTCCGCAACAGCTCGGCCAAAGCCGCCCTGGACATCGCACTCTACGACATCATGGCCAAGGCTCAGGGCCTCCCCTTGTACAGGCTACTTGGCGGTATCCGCAACACCATGGAAACCGATATGACAATCATGATCGATAGCCCTGAGCTAATGGCGGACCAGGCCGAGGATATTGTATCCCGGGGATTTAGCATGCTCAAAGTTAAGGCCGGTATTAACCCATACGAGGACATTGCGGCCATACGACAGATCAGGGAAAGAGTTGGCCCGGGCATCGACATCAAGGTTGACGCCAATCAGGGTTGGAGCGTGGGCGATAGCACCCGGATATTGGACGAGTTGTATGCTTTGGGCGTATCAGCTGTGGAACAGCCCATCCCCTACTGGGATTTGGACGGACTGGCTTACATACGCAGCAAGACCAGGCTCAAATTGATGGCTGACGAAAGCTGCTTTACACCACAGGACGCCATATCACTGATCCGGCGCCAGGCAGTGGATATAATCAACATCAAACTGATGAAATGCGGCGGCCTGTACAGAGGCATGCAAATAAACACCATCGCGGAAAGTGCCGGTGTCAAGTGCATGCTAGGTTGTATGATGGAAAGCAACCTGGCCATAACAGCCGGCGCGGCGCTGGTCGCTTCCCGAAGCAACTTCGTGTATGGCGATCTGGACAGTGTGTTCCACCACAAGGGCAACCCTCGCATCAGGGGCGGGGCTACGGCCTCAGGCGGGATTCTTACTTTGAGCGAAAAGCCCGGTTTGGGAATCGAAGTGGATATGTAGACTGTTCCAAACCCAATTGAGTAGAGCCTCCTCAGTTTAAGTGCTGACGAGGCTCCATTTGTTGTCGAACCTATCTAACGTCTCACATCTATGAGTTGCTCCAGTACCGTTGCCACACCCTCGTGGTCGTTATCTGTGGTTACACTCCGGGCTATCTCTTTAAGCTCCGCGATAGCATTTCCCATGGCAACAGGGATGCCGCAGAGACGAAACAGCCCCAGGTCGTTGAAGTCATCACCAAAGACCATTGCGTCGGCCGGGCTGATGCCGAGCCGCTCTAATACTTTGGCCACGGCGGACTCCTTGCTTGCCTCCCTGGCCGAAAGCTGCACCAGGGTACCTCCGTCGGTCACCAGGACTGCAGTTCGATCAGTGAACAGGCCGGGCAAGTGGGCCATGTCGGCGCTATGCCGCCAGAGTATCTTTAGAATCGGTAACTCAAGGAGTTCCCGGCGCTCTACTGTTTCAGGTACCTCGCCATACTTCTCCTGCAACATTGCCCGGTCACGCAAGGATAGGCTGGGGAGGCATATCCATCTGTCTTTGGCTTCGAAGGTTAAACAGCTGCCCGCTAGTGAGCTTTCTGTTTCGGCCAATATGTGCCTGACAATATCTGCATTCAGTGCTCGATGCTCGCGGTAGCCTGACTTGCTGTTTGTGATCAGCGCTCCGTTGTAATAGACGATGTAGTTGGCCTCTGCAATCTCTTCTGGGATAATACCTGCCACGCTTCTCGGCGGCCGCGCCGTGGCGATGACAACTTCGAGGCCCAGTTTGCGCACCCCCTTAAGAGCCAGACGCGTGCGTTCGCTGATGGTAAGGTCGGAGCGAAGCAGAGTCCCGTCGAGATCGAGAACTACAGCTCTGGCACGCCGCAGGATATCGGTGTTGTCATGCGACTGGGTCATGGGCGATTGGCCCTTCACTGGAACAGCTCCTCGTCAGCCTTGAGCCGCTTAATTTTGACCCACTGGCCATAGGCTATACGGGCGAAGAGGAACCCCAGCAATAGGTTCGTGTAGGGTAGCAGCCCAAGTCCGGGAGTGGAGTTGTGCACAATATTAATACCTGTGACTATATTGACGCCACCCAAAACTCCATACAGCGTCATTATGCGTTTGTGATGCGTCATGCGCGATTCGCGGTCAGTGTACAGCTCAAAAGGGCCGTCAGATGCCTTCTTGCGGAAGTAGACCCAACGCAGGATGTGGGTGACGTACTCGGCGCCAGCCTCTTCCATGAAACGAATGTATGCCCGACTTTCGGGATGTGAGGGCAACTGGTCGAGCAGTTCAATCCTGTAAATGTAGTGGCCCTGTTGACCTTCTTCGAACAGATAACGACCGGGGGTATAGTGAACGAGCTGAAGCCCTTTTTGCGACATCTCGTTCAGCCACTTTTCTTCCTTCTCATGGTCCGTGAATAGTTTCCAAATCACCTGTTTCATATAGCCTGACCTCCTGCAATTTTCTTGCCGTTAGATAGTAGTTCCTCCAGCCGGTCGATTTCAAACCGCAGCACCTGTCGCCCCAGCGACGTCAAGCGGTACTCCTTCTTGCGGCTGTCCTCGTCAGAGGCCAGGCCTTCGATCCAGCCCTTACCAAGCATGGTATTGATGGCGCCGTACAGTGTACCCGGGCCCAGGTTTACCCTGTCCTTGCTGATCTCCTTGACAAACTGCATGATCCCATAGCCGTGCATCGGTTCGTGCAGGGCCAACAGGATATAGTAGACGGCCTCGGTAAGAGCCGCGCGTTCTATCATCTGTGTCATTTCTGTTCCTCCCATTAATAAAATATCGCCCCGCGATATATCGTCCGCCGATGCATCGGCTACAGTATATCGTGGGACGATATAGACGTCAATAGTCTCAGGAGGTTTTTTTTAGAGCCCCAGTTCTGCCGCCACCTGAGCGGCAATTTCATAATGCCACACATACATGTCATCTCGAGCGACGGCCTTTAGTTTGCCGGGGTACAGGACGACACAGTCGTTCTCTATGCCTGCCACCAGGCGGAAAGGGTCCATGCTTAAGAACGACGGTCTGGCGTGGGTGCGCCACTCCACCAGCGGTATCGATCCGCGCCCCGCCAGCTGTTTGAGAAGATCGTAGAAGTACTTCTGGTGGGAGGCCAGGGCAAAACCGCTGAGATGGTTTTGTCTGATATGGGCATTCATATCGTCGCCAAGAGCAATGATTGCCGCCTGCCTCATTTTCAGGCCCTCTACCCCGCCAGTCGTCGGAATTAGCGCCGACTGCAGCCGCTCTGTGTAGTCCTCAGGCAGCCAGGGCAGGGTCCTGCTCATATGCACCAGCCACTTCTCATGGGGCACGTACTCCTCATTTGTCACAAAAAGGGCCTTAAGGAGAGGCTCAATGGCGCGGTTAAGCATCAGATGCCCCTGCTCGATATCTCCGCGTGCAACCCAGATGTCGCCGGCCAGCCTGTAATGCCAGTAGGCGTCCCATATATGATCTGCCGCGTCCTCACCCTTGGGTCTCTGGCTCAGCTTCATGGTGAAAAGTTCGGCCACCTTGCCCTCAGGATCATAAAGAATCTGGGCATAGGACATGTCCCACAGGTCCACCTGTCCGAACTTGCGCTCCAACTCCTCTTCATAGGAAACCGTCTTTATGTCATAAAGTTGTCCGCTGAGGACCGCGATGCCCAGAGGGAGGGGACAGCGGCCTGAATCGGCCACCTGTTGACCTTCTTTGTCCAGATAGAGGGTGACATCCACCTCGGACAGGCTGTCGCCAAAACCCCTGGACAGGCCACCGTTTAAAGTCAGGCCGACCAACCCCGGCATCGTCAAAAAGAGCTGTAACTGACCATCCAGGTGAGCAAGTAACTGCCTGACCTGATTCTCCGGCAAATCCTTCACATGTGGTCGCATCGTGTGTTCCCCCTGTCGCCTAAATTTTTCGCGCCCAGAAAATTGCCCGCTCGCTCTGCTCATCAAACGCAGTCCCCCGGAAATCTCCACAAACGCGTTCTATAGTGAAACCGAACTCCGTTAACCAGCTGCGCACCTCCGCACCACTGACGGGCCGCTTGCTGGTGTCGTATTCTTCCCACGATTCTTCCCCCGCAGGAGTCCGCAGATACCACCTGCGCCGGGTCACTGTCAGGCCATTTGACTCGTCGACCGAAATGGTTTCCGCCGTCTGCCTGGCAAAGGTTCCATCGGTCCCCAGCCCTTCGAGGGCAACCCACGAAGCACCGAGGCTCTCCCGCAGCGGGCTCGTCCAATTGTTGTTATCCACAAAAAGATGTCCGGAAGGCCGTAAGGCCTGGCAAGCAAGCTCTATACACCGCTTCTGTGCTCTCACTGTCGCCAGTTCAAAAAGCGAATTTGACCCTAACACAACCACATCGTAATTCTCTTCACCCCAGGGCTCGCTGAGGGCATCTCGGACCCACACATTGAACTTATGGGCAAGCCCGAGGGGCTCTGCTTTGTTTCTGGATCGATCAACCATAGCCTGGGCGATTTCTATGCCCGTAACATTGTGCCCATCGGCGAGAAGCGGCAACATAATGCGACCGGTGCCGGAGAAGCATTCAAGTATATCCAGGCTCCCCGCGTCGCCAATCAGACTTCTCAGTAAGGCCACGTCCTCAGCGTGCGTCATGGTCTGGTCATAGATTTCCGCCAGTAGTGCTCTGTCGTAATTGTCAGATCTGGTCAACATATTCTGCTCTTCACTCCTACTCCTCCTGATCACTCTCGCTGTCCCTCTGCCAGCCAGTCGGACCTTAGCAACCCAAGGATGACCGAGTCTGCGAATGCCCCACGCTTCCATACAGCCTGGCGAATTAAACCTTCACGAAGAAAGCCGAGGCCTTCGAACAAGCGCAAGGATCGTTCGTTGTACGCGTAAACCTCAGCGCCGATTCGGTTCATGTTCATATCGCGAAAACAGTGATTGACCATAGCCATAACAGCTTCCCGTCCAAATCCCTGGCCCCACTGATCGCGCTCACCTATGGATATGCCCAAATTGCATCGCCTGTTGTGCCTGTCTATGAGGGCAATCATGCAAATGCCAATGCACATGCCGTTGTCGAGCCTGTGGATAGCGAAGCGAATAATGCCTTCACCGTCTGCATCAATCATGCGACGCAGCGCCGTCCTTGTCTTTTCCAGGGGAATCGGCTCAGACGGCTCTGGCCTGTCATCATCGTAATAGTTGAGGCCCGGGTCGTTGGCCCATTTATTAATCAGCTCAGCGTGTTCCATGGCATAAGGCCTCAGTACCAGCCTCTTTGTCGTCAGTTGCAATACCCTCACCCCCTTCCACCAAATGATAATAGCCGCTTGCAGTCGCAATCAGAAGTCAATGGTCGGTTCACAAATGAAGTTTCCCTGCACTGTGCCCCACCTACCGTCGACTAATTCTACGCCAGGCCGTTGACACCCTTTTCGTTTCATGTATAATGTTTATGAATGAATATTCGTTCATAACAAAAGGAGGTGCACTATGCCACGAACAAGAGAGCAAAACGAGGCCATGCGGGAGGCCATGCGGGAACGCATCCTAAAGGGAGCAGTGGTCTGCTTTGCGCTAAATGGCTATTCAGGAACCAAGATAGGCCAGCTGGCCAAGTTTATCGGTATCGGGCAGGGAACTCTGTATAACTACTTCGCATCCAAGGAAGATGTGTTTAACGCCATTTTAGAGCAGGCCACAGAGCAGAACTCGGCGAGCTTTGATGCGTTGCGCCGGGCACCAATATCAGCTGTCGAGAAGATACGTTTCCTTTCCGAGCGAATGACAGCGCTGATTCACGACGAATCGGACACAGCCTACGAGCTGGTTCTAAATTTCCGCATGGGAGAGGAAGCCGGTTCAGACAACATGTTTACGGAGTCCTATGGGGATGCCCCTTCTGCAGTCCTGGCAGACATTATTCTCACCGGGCAAACCGAAGGTGCAGTGGTCCCGGGCGATCCTGTGCTGCTAGCTGACTACTATTGGGCAGTGGTCCACAGCCTGGCCTACCTTAAACTAATCCATAAGAGCCATTACACAATCCCCGCCGAGTGGTTGACCCGACTGCTGGTTTTAGACTCAGAAGAGAACAAGTAGAGGTGGTATTGCATGAGAACTCTAAAAACGGACGACGCCTTCCTGCGTCGCATAACACAGGAAATGCTTAAGGGGAAAGATGTCTTTGGCGCTGTGCTCCGTGTAGAAAGCGGAGACGGGGCCCTCTCCTTCCGTGGGTCCGCGGGCAATATGGCAGCACAGGACCGCTACTTTACCGCCAGCGTTACCAAGCTTTATGTAACAGCGATAATGTTGATCCTGCGTCAGGAAGGCAAGCTTTCCTTTGACGACAAGCTGACCAATTTTTTCCATGATAGTATGATTAACGGGCTTCACACCCTGAATGGCATAGACTACACAGGTGAAATTACTATCGCTCACCTGATGAGCAACACGTCAGGTATCCCCGATTACTTCTACTATGACAAGAGCAAAGGCAATCCGGTAACTAACCTGCTGCAGGGCAAGGACGAGCCTTGGCCTCTGGAAAGAGCGGTGGCCAGTGCCCGAAACCTCAAACCAAAGTTCAGACCCGGCCAAAAAGGAAAAGTGCACTATTCCGATACAAATTTCCAATTGCTTGGTGGTATTATAGAGAGAGTTACAGGACGCTCCATTGGCGAGGCTTTCAGAGATTACATAGTTGAACCGTTGCAGCTGCAGGATACCTACGCTTTTCAGGATCCCGAGGATACAACGCCAAAGGAGCTATACTACGGGACGCAGCGTCTGCGAGCCCCAAGATACCTCGCGTCTATTACCGCTGAGGGCGGCCTTGTTTCCACGTCCAGCGACACCATGGCCTTCCTTAAAGCCTTCTTTAACGGCACCCTTTTTCCGCGAGAGCTAGTTGACGAACTCAAACAGGAGTGGAACATGATCTATTTTCCCGGTCAGTTTTTCTTTGGGCTTGGACTTGAGAAACTGTGGACGCCACGGTTGCTTTCGCCTCTTAAGCCTATTGGCGAAGTACTTGGCTTCTGGGGGCAATCCGGAGCTTTTGCCTTCCATAATCCACAACATGACCTCTACTTTACGGGGACTGTAAACCAGTTGAGCGGCCGAGGTCACAGTGCCGCCTACAAGGCAATCGTACAGATCATCAAATCGGTGTAGTTAAGACCGCATGCGAAGGTAGCGCAGCTCGGCGCTATCCTCAGACAGTTGTGCCTACGAGTGGAACATAGAAAAGTATGGAATGGAGCGAGACCGGATGCTGTTACAGTTAGAGAAGCTAGGCAAGCAATACGCGCCTGATCTATGGGCCCTGAAGGACTTCAGCCTTGATCTTGGACCTGGCATTACGGGCCTGCTGGGTGAGAACGGCGCAGGGAAGTCTACCCTTATGCGCATCGTAACTACTATTTCCCGGCCAACTTCAGGCCGTGTTCTTTGGAATGGAGTGGACATTTCCCAGGATCCTGATGCGCTGCGCAGGCTTCTGGGTTACCTGCCTCAGGACTTTGGCGTTTATCCCAGTCTTAACGCCGCCGAATTCCTCGAATATGTTGGGGCGATGAAGGGAATCGAACCAAGAAACAGACGCCGTCGGATTGACGAACTGCTGCAGCTTGTCAACCTGGCGGATGTGCGCAAGCGGCCTCTGGGCACATACTCAGGTGGCATGAGGCAACGCCTGGGCATCGCTCAGGCTCTGCTCAACGATCCTCAAGTGCTCATCGTTGATGAACCAACCACAGGTCTTGACCCCACAGAGCGAGTGCGCTTTCGCAATCTGCTCAGCGACATCGCCAGGGACCGCATTATCCTCTTTTCGACCCACATTGTCTCCGATGTCGAGGCTACCGCGAGCCGGATCGCCCTGATGGCCAAAGGCAGGCTGCTCGCCTACGCCAGTCCGTCAGAGCTGATTGAAGTGGTGCGGGACAAGGTTTGGGAGACCCTGGTACCAGAGGATCGCCTGAGTGAACTGCGCCAGAAGCACATCATC
>DDWC01000073.1 GCA_002345475.1 Firmicutes bacterium UBA2296 | reverse complement strand
CTTGCCCCTGTCACAGCCCGAGGTAGACAAATTGCACGCGATCCTGCGGGAAGCAGGCCTCTAAGAGGGGGTTCTGCCAGCAACATGCCGCGTCGACCGCAAGAAAAAAGCACCCTTTGCGGGGTGCTCTTTTCTTGCGGTCAATTTACTCTGCAGCTGGCGGTACGAATACCCTTGTGCCCAGCTCCTTGTCCATGTGGAACATGACGTCCTTGCCAAAGCGTTTCAGAGTCCTCAGGTGGTTATCAAAGGAGTTCTCCTCTTCCCTTTGCTCGTCAACAAACCATTTTAGGAAGCTGATAGAGTTGTGGTCGCGCTCATCCATAGCGATGTTCATCAGCAGATGAATCCGGCTGGTNNTCCAGTCCATAAGCGAAGAGCTCCTCGACACTCTCAAAGTCGTTCTTGGGCTCATCAAGCGCCTGCATCTTCACCCTGCCGCCCATTTCATTGATAAAGCCAAAGAATTTCATAGCGTGGAAGTTTTCCTCGTCTGCCTGTATCTTAAACCAGTGAGAGAAACCATCCATCTGTTGCTCCGCAGCATAGGCCGACATAGCCAGGTAAAGGTTAGCAGAGAACATCTCGTACTTAATCTGGTCGTTCATTTCCTTTAGTAACTTTTCACTTAACATTTCTTTTCCTCCTTCATATTTGTGGCGCGTAGCGCTTAGCGCTTGGCGCTTACTAGCATACAGCAGTCAGCATACAGCAATCAGCAGAATTCCAGATAGGACCATCGTGCCCATCTGCGCTACCGTCAGGCTAGCGCATCCGATCAAACGTTACAGCCCTCGTTATCAACCGTCCTCGCCTCGTCCAGTGGTAACAGTGGCCTCGGCAGTGGTGACAGTGTTCGGTATTTCCCCGTGCCATCAACACCCCATCAGCAAAATCAGCGTTGTCATCAGGCTGTCGCTATCCAAGCCCCTACTTCACTACTTCTTCACAAACCCCAAAATCGCTTCGCGCATCAGTTTGGCTCCAAGCAGTGCAGTAATCTGGGAAAGGTCGAGGCCGGGTGATATCTCCACAATATCAAAGCCTACAACGTTACATTGCCCGAGCAGCTGTATGGCCTTGATAATCTCCCGCGAAGTACATCCACCAGGCTCTGGGGTACCGGTGCCTGGGGCAAAAGCGGGATCAACGACATCGATATCCAAGGTCACGTAAACCGGACGGTGCTTCAGCTCCGGCAGCACCTGCTGCAAAGCCGGGTTAATCTGGTCGAAGAACAGGTTGGTGTTGTCTCTGGCGTAGGCCCATTCCTCCACCGTCCCGGAACGTATGCCAAACTGGTAGATGTTCTTGGGACCAATTAGTTCGGCGATTCTGCGCATAACCGTGGCGTGGGAATTGGGCTCGCCCAGGTAGTCTTCGCGCAGGTCGGCATGAGCATCAAACTGTACAACCGCCAGGTCGGGGTACTTTGCGGCCATAGCCTGTACTATAGGCCACGTCACCAAATGTTCGCCGCCCAGAGAAAGGGGTATCTTGTCCGCTTCAAGCACGGCTTCGATAGCTTCGCGAATAACCTCCAGGCTCCCCGGTACGTTGCCAATGGGGAGAGCTACGTCGCCGGCATCATAATAAAGCCGGTCAAAGAGAGACTGGCCCTGATAAAAGCTGTATTCTTCGACTCCGTAGGATACCTCGCGCACGCGCTCCGGTCCCAGTCGGCTCCCCGGCCGGAAACTCACGGTGTAATCCATGGGCAGGCCCAAAATGACTGCCTTGGCGGCGTCAAAATCCTCAGTATTGGCCAAAAATCCGCGGTTGGGTTCGATCAGTCGGCTGAGCTTTTCCAGACTCACTATCATACCTCCAAGCAACTGCGCCTTACCGAGACGCTAGGTAAATTATAACATATACACTGCCAGGCTTCAACAGTAATCATTACTAATTAGCAGATCTTGTGCTGGTGAAGACGTTGAACAGCGGAGATACGGTTACACTGATACCACTGCCGGGGCCACTGTTTTTCACTGGACGGGGAGGGTGGTGACGAGTGACACGGTGGCGGCCTGAAACGCGGTTGCGTTTAAGGCCGGGTGTGCTCACCCCAGCTGGCGCCGGGAGACACAGATGCTGGTTCAAGGGTCGGGGATTGATTGAACAATGGTTGAGCGATGGCTGAGCAATAGTTTAACGATGGTTTTCGGTCCTTTGTAGCTGCGACACCTTGGGTCGCGGTTGGGTATAGAGGAACGCGTTTGATGCGGATAACCCTGATAAGTATGATAAGGCGGATGAAAGGGAGTAGGTCCTAGGCGTCAGGCACTGGGCGCTAACTGGCGGTTTGAGTCTCGTTATTCTGCTTAATCCGGTTTATCCGGCTTATCAAGGTCATCCGAATGCCGTTACTATCCCTCCACCAGGGGGCCGCGAGTCACGGCCTCGCCGCTACGACTTTTAAGAAACAAGGGGCAGGAGGAGACTATTCCCCTCAGGTCGTCCTATCCCTTCTTTGGCTGGCGCCTGACGGCTGGAGCCTGGCGGCTCTACTTGAGTCACGGCCTCACCGCCACACTATTAGGAGTTGGAAGTTAGAGGTTCGAAGTTAGACCGGGTGTAGCTGCGACACCATGGCTCCCTTCTTCTGCTCATAGCCTTTTCATAGCCATCATATCTTTCCGTGGCCTGCTGATCTCGCAGAGCCGTAGAAGGGATTCGGCTACACGGACGACACGGAGTGTCTATGATGACACAGAAACAGTAACCCTATGGACTGCCACATCGTAGCGCCATCTGACAGTGGTGGTCCCCGCGCATATGTGCTGAGGTCGAGAGCAAACCAAGGAGGCAGCTTTGATACGGATAAGTAGGATAAGTTCGGATAAGGCGGATGAGAGGGATGAGGCTCTAGACTTCAGACCCTAGGCTGCTCAACAATGGCTAAACAATCGCTTCACTATAGTTCAACAATCGCTTAACCACTTTCCACTTTCCGCTGATTGCTCTGTGAACTACTAAGCGCCAAGCGCTAAGAGCTAAGCGCAGCCTCCACAGTTATCTCTGCTATCACCTCTGCTGATGCAGGATATGGACGGTCAATGGCGAATTATATGCTTGAATGCCGGCATCAGTGCCGAAAAAAGGGCGGTGAATTGCATATGGCGCGCACAGATAGCGCCCCCTGGCTCAGGCAGACCTTGCTGACTCTGCTCTGTGCCATCGACGAAGGCGTTCACGTCATCGATCACACCGGAGTAACGGTCTACTACAACGCCCAGGCCGCCGAAATCGAAGGACTAGAACCCGAGGCCGTAATTGGCAAACACATTCTCGATGTTTACCCCTCTTTGAGCGAAACCAATAGTACCCTGCTTCAGGTCTGTATGACCAAACGCCCCATCCTCAGCCAGCAGCAGTCCTTCAGCAACTACAAGGGTAAAAGAATCACCACCGTTAATACCAGTCTTCCCATTATCATCGACAACAGGCTGGTGGGTGCGGTGGAAATTTCCAAGAACATCACTGCAGTTCGCGAGCTGTCGGAAAAACTAGTGGACCTGCAGGCGCGTGGTCTGGACAAATCCCTTGATGAGAGACGCGAGGACTTCCCCGCGGCTAAGAACACATTTGCAGACATTCTGGGGCAGAACTCCCGGATGGTGGAGCTTAAGTCGCAAGCCCAGCGCAGCGCGCAAACCGACTCAGCCATTCTAATCGTGGGTGAATCCGGCAGCGGACGCGACACTCTGGCGCAGGCTATTCACAATGCCAGCAAGCGCCGCAATCGCCCTTTCATTGAGCAGAACTGCCACGCCATACCTCAGGCTGTGCTTGAGGCGACTCTATTTGGCACCACTCGACACAGCTTCAGCGGCGCCGAAAACCGGCCCGGACTTTTTGAACTGGCCAGCGGCGGCACGCTGTTCATGGACGAGATCAACAGCATGCCTTTGGCGCTCCAGGTCAAGTTTCACAGCGTGTTGCAGGAGGGAGTGGTGCGCCGCATCGGCGACAGCAAGGAACGCCCCCTCAACGTGCGCCTCATAACCGCCATGAGCGTGGATCCCTTGCTGGCAGTACAAAGGGAGCAACTGAGGGAGGACCTCTTCTATCGCTTAAACGTCGTCTCCCTGCGCATACCGCCACTGCGGGAACGACGGGATGACATCGTCCTTCTGGCGCAGCACTTCATTAACATGTACAACAAGGCCTTTAACCGCCGCGTGATTGGGCTTTCCGACAGCGTGGCCGGTATCTTTAACACCTACCCCTGGCCGGGCAACGTGCGCGAAATGCAACATGCTCTGGAAGGAGCCATGAACCTGGTCGAGGGCGACATGATCTTGCCCGAGCATCTGCCTCTGCACATCCGCGACGGCATGCTCAGCGCCAGCCTCATGTCCGAGCGCCTGCACTCCGAGACTCCGTCGCTGGAAAGCGGCAGGAGCCTGCATGACATACTCTCGGAAGTGGAAGCGCGCCTTGTGGAGCAGGCCATGCATCAGGCCCGCGGCAACGTCACGTTTGCGGCCGAGATCCTGCGCATTCCGCGCCAAACCTTGCAGTACAAAATCCGCAAGGCAGGGATAGAGTAGCTAAGAGACAGTGGCTCTTAGCTGTTAGCTCTTAGCTCCTAGAAGGACGGTTGAGAGACAGACCAAACAAGTCTGACGCTGAACGCTGCGTTCAAACGTATCCATCGTATCTACCAAGTGATTAGTTTCAGGACATAGGTTACCCATTTTGTATCAGGACATAGGTTACCACTTAGCACTACTTTAGTGTCAGGACATCGGTTACCCAATGTAGAACTCTCCTTGTAGCTATTAAGGGGGAGTTTAACATGACAGAATCTAAATTGCGCAGGGTAGCCATTGCTATGTATCTTGAAGGTCAGTCCCCATGTACTATTTACCGAAGTCTGAACAGGTCTAAGAAATGGTTCTTCAAGTGGTTAAAACGCTACGAGGAGATGGGTGAAGCGGGATTGGAGGATATCTCGCGAGCCCCGATCTACTCACCCAACAAAACCCCAGAAGAGATGGAGCGAATAGTTGTCAATGTCCGGCGGACACTGATGGCACATGATACTGCTGAAACGAAATACTCGCCAATCGGGGCAGACAGTATCTCCTGGGAACTGACCAAGCTTTGTCTAGAGCAGCCTCTTCCCTCGATCAGCACCATCAATAGAATCATCCACCGGAATGGGCTATTGGTAACGGAGAAGCCTCCGAAGAGAGAGTCAATACCATATCCAGCGCCTAAGGCCGCACATCCAAATGCAGTTCACCAGTTGGATGACGTTGGTCCGAGGTACATACGAGGCGCGAATGGTATTCTCACGAAGTTTTTCTCAATAAACCTAGTTGACTGCTATAGTCGCATGGCAGTCCTCAGGCCCGCTGAAAACGTCAGATCGCGCACGCTAGTAGACTTCCTCGTGTCTTCTGTATGGAATAGTGTAGGCATTCCGAAGATTCTTCAGGTGGACAATATGTTGGCCGCTAAAGGCAGCAATAGGTATCCACGTTCTCCCGGAGCAATGATCCGATTGTGCCTGCTTATGGGAATCGAGATTCTGTTCATCCCAGTAAACGAACCGCAGCGAAACGGCGCAGTTGAGAGTTTTAACAATACATTTGACAAGGTGTTTCTCCGCACACAACGCTTCGACAATCTAACCCACCTGGGTACGGAGGCTCTCGCGTTTGAACGACACTACTGCAATATCCGGCCCCACACTGGACTTAAGGTCAAGAAACACGGTTCCAAGGTCCCGGCTCCTGTTCACTTTGCTCACGCCGTGCAAAAGCTACCACCCGATTTTTCCTTGGAAGACTATACGGTGGGAGGCAGACTGAAGATCCCACTGTCTCCCGGCAAAATCTCCTTCATCCGGTTAGTTGGCAAGCGCAATAAAATCTCTCTGTTTTCTGAGCAGTTTACCGTGCCGGACTTGTACCGCCACCAATACGTAACGGCGACCATTCATACTGCGGAGAGCGTTCTCCGCATCACACACGGGGATGATGTCATCAAGGAAGAGAGTTACCTGCTGATGCCCTAAAAGCCAACATAACGCAATGCGCCCAAAGACCGTAAGATTAAAGCGTAACCTCAACATCTCAAACGCTTAAATCTACCAGGGTAACCGATGTGGTGACACGAGCAAGACCACTAGGAAGGGTAACCGATGTCCTGACACATACCAACCAAGAGCTAGGAGCCAAGAGCCATGAGCCCCACTCACCCCCGGCCCCCATCCCATCCAACTTCTAATTCAGGAGGTCTTACATGAGCAGACTAGGTTGTCCTTACGGTACTCATCGCGTTATCGAGCCTAAGGGTGTATTGCCCCAGCCCGCCTGGAAGATAGACAACACCATGGAACTCTACGACAACGAAATCCTGGTCGACGTCGAGCGCCTGAACATTGACGCGGCCAGCTTCACAGAGATCAAGAAGCGGGCCAACTACGACGAGACAGAAATACGCCGTCTCATTCTGGATCTGGTCGCCGAGCGAGGCAAGCACCATAACCCCAACACCGGATCGGGCGGCATGTTCATCGGCCGTATTAGCAAAATTGGCGCCGCTCTGGCGGGTAAAATCGACCTGGCCCCCGGCGACCGCATTGCTTCTCTTGTCTCTCTGTCGCTCACGCCGCTCAAAATCGAAGAGATTCTCTCGGTGCATCAGAACATCGACCAGGTGGCAATCCGCGGCCAGGCTATACTTTTCGAAAGTGGCCTATACGCCAAGTTGCCCGACGATATGCCTGACAGCCTGGCATTAGCCGTGCTCGACGTGGCCGGGGCCCCTGCCCAGACCGCCAAACTGGTGGCTCCGGGAGATCGCGTTCTGGTCATCGGAGGCGGCGGCAAGTCAGGACTGCTTTGTCTGCACGAGGCTAAGAAGCGCGCCGGAGTCACTGGGCAGGTTGTATCGCTCAATCCGTCGGCCGCGGCGTGTGAGAGGGTCATGTCGCTGGGTCTCGCCGATGGCACACTACAGGTGGATGCCACCAATGCCATCGAGGTATTAAACGCCTCCCGCGAAATAACCGGCGGCGCCATGTTTGACCTGGTCATAAACTGTGTCAATGTGCCCGGCACCGAAATGAGTTCCATACTGGCCACCCGTGACGGGGGCACCATCTACTTCTTCAGCATGGCCACCTCCTTCACTGCAGCGGCACTGGGTGCCGAGGGGGTTGGCAAAGATGTTGAGATGATCGTCGGCAACGGCTACACCACAGGACACGCCGCTATTGCGCTGCATGTAATGCGCGAAAACCCAACCCTGCGCAAACTGTTCGAGGAGTTGTACGTTTAGCGAGCGACGGCGCTTAGCGCTTGGCGCTTAGTAGCACTCAGCATTCAGCAGTCAGCATTGGGAGAAGCAGTCGTTCCTTGTTGCTTGAAGGTCGTAGCGGCGAGGCTGTGACTCGCAGTCTGGGTTCAGGTAGATCAACGGAACTCGGATAACCTTGATAAGCATGATAAGCCGGATTAAGCAGGCTAAAGAACACTAGCGCTTGGCGCTTAGCCATTAGCGGGCTGAGGGGTATTTTACGAACCCCCTGGAACCTAGGGACTGCTGTCTAGGGCCGCATCCCTATCATCAGTCTTATCCGAACTTATCCGACTTATCCGTACAATCGTTTCCCACTCCGCCCCCCGTCTAACCTCGAACCTCTAACTTCCAACTTCTAGACACGTAGCGGCGAGGCTGTGACTCGCGGCCCCTGTCGTACCATAACCCGCGACCCATGGTGTCGCCGCTACAGAGGCATTGCCTATCCGGTGGAAAGTTGATGGAACAGCTACACGGATGACACGGATTTCTTATGAAGGGGCGGAAAGCAGAACCGTATGAACTGCCGCATTGCTATACAATCCGGCAGTGACGGTCTCCGCGCTTCCGCGCGCAGGTCACGGCCCCCTAGCGCCCAGGGCCTGAAGTCTAGTGCCTGTCTCTTAAATTGACCTCCCTGAACGCACATCTGTGTGTCTCAGCCGCAGCCGAGGTGAGCACAACTGGCCTTAGACGCAACCGCGTTTCAGGCTGTCGTTGTATCACTATGCTTGACCAAGCGCTAAGCGCCTCCCTTCCCATCTAGCGTCTAACGTCTAACGTCCAATATCTAACCTCCAATATCCAACCTCAAACATCTAACGTCTAACTTAGGAGGCCTCATTTAATGTCTGATTATAGAAACATCGACCTCTATCGTGACGTCACCCCCGAAGAGTGGAACGACTGGAAATGGCAGATGCGCAACCGCATCCAGGACGCCGAAACGCTGGCCAAGGTCATCAGGCTCAGCGAAAGCGAAGTAGAGGGCATTAAAGACGCCCTCAATTTTCTGCGCATGGCCATTACGCCCTACTACGCTTCCCTCATCGATCCCCAGTCCCACGACTGCCCCGTGCGCAAGCAGGCCGTACCTACAAGCTTTGAGCTGATTAAATCGCCGGAAGACATGGCAGACCCCCTGCACGAGGACGCCGACGCTCCCGTGCCCGGGTTAACCCATCGCTATCCCGACCGCGTTCTCTTCCTGCTCACAGACCAGTGCTCCATGTATTGCCGTCACTGCACTCGCCGTCGCTTTGCTGGACACCATGACAGCCCCGCCAGCAGACAGCAAATCGACAACTGCATTGAATACATCCGCAACACCCCGGTCGTCCGCGACGTTCTGCTTTCAGGCGGAGATCCGCTGGTGCAAAGCGACGACAGGCTCGAGTATGTCATCAAGAGCTTGCGGGAGATCCCCCACGTGGAAATCATTCGCATCGGTACTCGCGTTCCGGTTGTTATGCCCATGCGTATTACCGATGAGCTATGTACCATGCTCAAGAAATACCACCCGATCTGGGTAAACACCCATTTCAACCACAGCAAGGAGCTCACTCCGGAAGCCGTTGCCGCCTGCGCCCGTCTGGCAGACGCCGGCATCCCGCTGGGCAACCAATCAGTGTTGCTGCGCGGCATCAACGATTGCCCCTTTACCATGAAACAACTGGTGCACGGCCTGGTCAAAGCCAGGGTAAGGCCTTACTACATATACCAGTGTGATCTCTCTCAGGGTATAGGTCACATGCGCACCACCGTAGCCCGGGGACTTGAGATAATTGAAAGTCTGCGCGGACACACCAGTGGCTACGCCGTGCCAACCTTTGTGGTGGATGCGCCGGGTGGAGGAGGCAAGATTCCGGTCATGCCCAACTACCTGATCTCCATGTCCGACCGCAAAGTTCTGTTGCGCAACTTCGAAGGCGTAATATCCGCTTATACCGAGCCTGCTGACGGCAAAGCCAGTTGCACCGATTGCACTGAATGCCAGGAAGAAGAGGCTTTCGGCCTGATGAAGCTGTTCCGCGGTGATGCCGTTTCCATCGAGCCGGCCGGACTGAAGGAAGAGCGCAAACGCTTTCGCCAGAACCACGTGCGCAAGTAAGCCATGAGCCTTCTTCGGCGCATCCAGACAGATTGCATCCGTTCCCTGTCTGTAGTGGGTCTGGCCAAGAACGCAGGCAAGACAGTGGCCCTAAACAGCATATTGCGCCAGGGAAAGGCGGCCGAGATGACCCTCGGCCTTTCTTCCATAGGCTATGACGGAGAAAAAGTGGATATACTCACCCGCCTCAACAAGCCACGCATCAACGTACCCGTTGGCACTCTGCTGGCCACAGCCACGGCTACAGTCAGCCGGGCCACCGCCAAGCTGGAGATAGCGGCCAGTACGCCCTATGTGACCGCCCTGGGCGAGGTTATCATCGCCCGTGTACGGGAAGCCGGTGAGGTGGAAATAGCCGGGCCAGATTCTCTGCTGGAGATGAGCCATGTGGTGCGCCAAATGCAGGACCTGGCTGCAGATCTGGTAGTGGTTGACGGGGCTCTGGACCGCGTAGGTTCAGCGGCGCCCACCGTTACCGACGCAACCTTGCTGTCTACCGGGGCCACGGTGGGGAACACTCTGCCCCTGATATTGAGACGCACCTTGCACAAGGTAGCTCTCTTTACCTTGCCCGCTGCCGAGAGTCAGGCCCAACTAGATTTGCTACTCAAGGCGCAGTCCTCTGGCAGGCTTACTTACCTAGATGTGGAGGGAGAAGTAACCCTCATGCCCTTCAACTCCGCCATGGGGCACAGCCTGGCGGTGGTGGATGCACTGCCCGCCAAAGGTAATGTCATTCTGGCCGTTCCCGGAGCGGTCACCGATTCTCTGGTCAGCGAAATTTGCCGCAAGCATCGACTGGCATCGCGCCTGACCCTGCTCACCCACGATCCCACGCATATTTTCGTCTCTGCAGAAGTCTGGCAGCGCTACCTTGCCCACGGCGGCAAAGCCGTTGTAAGCGACCCCATTAAGCTTCTGGCGGTAAGCGTCAACCCCACCGCCCCGGCAGGGTCTTCGTACGAGCCACGCACCTTTGCCTCTGCCCTGGCCCGTAGCCTGGCCCCCATCCCCGTCTACGACCTCTTCATGAGTGATGAAGCGGTGACGTTAGAGTAGCCGTCAGGCGCCAGCCGACAGCCGACAGCCGCCAGCCAAAACAAGACTTCACACTAAATCGAAGAGCTCCGCGACCCGTGGTGTCGCAGCTACAAGGGGCTCGGCCTACCCGGCGGGACTTGAGTGCGGGAACGTCCACACGGATCAAATGGATTTTATGTGACGGGACGGAAAGTAAGGGTGGCATTCAGCGTTCGGCATTCAGCAAACAGCAAACAGCAATGGGCTAAGAAGCCGGTCCTTGTTCACTTGAAGGTTGTAGCGGCGAGGCCGTGACTCGCGGCCCCCGTCGTACCCATAACCCGCGACCCATGGTGTCGCATCTACAAGGACCTAGAGCCTACCCGGTGGGACATGAATGTGGAACGCTTACACGGATTCACACGGATTCTATATGAGGGCACAGAAGAAGAGCCGTATGAACTGCCGCATTGCTACACAATCTGGCAGTGGTGGTCTCCGCCTGTGCGAAGGCCACAGATCGGCCTGAAGTCTAGCGTCAAGAGTCTAGCGACTAGTCTGAAGTCTAACGTCTAAAGTCTCTTTCCTCTTCTACCAAGCGCTGAACGCCCACCTTACCCCACGTCCAACTTCTAACTTCTCACCTCTCACTTCTCAATGGAGGGTGGTGTCCCATGACTCAGTTTATCTCAGCCGCAACCGCCCGCACCATCAGCCTGGACTATTGCCTGGCCAGCCTCAGACCCGCGTCGCCCTACGGGCAGTCCGCCAAGCGCTCCATGCAGCCCTTCCTACCGGGGCAGGAGCAACAGCTTGGACGCNNGGACCCGGATTGTTCCCGGGTCCTGCAGCGTATTTACCATCTGCTTTCCCAGCTACCCGAC
This sequence comes from Firmicutes bacterium UBA2296, assembly GCA_002345475.1. Taxonomy (GTDB): domain Bacteria; phylum Bacillota; class UBA994; order UBA994; family UBA994; genus UBA2296. The sequence goes on along the minus strand of DDWC01000073.1, from coordinate 2,259 downwards.
TGGCGCGAATCACTGCATCGCTCCTCCGCGGGGAGCGTGCTCACCGACCCCGAATTCTTCGCACTGAAGCAGAGCATCTTCTTCCTGCGCCAGGTAACCCTGGAGGGTGATAAGGTCGGCCTGTCCTTCCCCGATGTCCCCGAGCACGCTCTGGCAGAACTGGCCGCATTGCTTGACCCCGAAAAGAGTGGTTCACCCGCCTTTTACCTGGCCGACGGTTACTCCGCCGAACTGGCCGCCGTGCGAGCCATGCTGCGGGACGTACAGCGCAGGCTTATTGCCGAAAAACAGCGGGCCGAAGAGGAGGCCACCGCCGCCTTTGGCGTCACCACCAATCCCGCCGGCGAGGTCGTGGTATCCCGTCTCAACGAAACGTTGCGCGACGCTCTGGATGATTCCGGTCGTTTTTCTCTTAGTCGCGAGACTTACACTGACGCCTATTATTCGATTAATCCCTACGCAGCCGAGAGCAAACTACAGCACAGCCTGAGCATTCTGCGCGACCAGGAAAGCCACGCCGAGGATGAAGTGCGCCTCACCCTTTCCCGCCGGGTGCGCGCCCATGCCGACGCCCTCTATAAAGCCTTTGCCGCAGTCGCGACTTTTGACCTCACCCTGGCCAGGGCCAGACTGGCCCTGGAATGGAATGCCGTCCGTCCCAGCATTCTTCCCGACACGGAGCAACCTGTCCTTATCTTCAAAGATGCCCGGCATCCCAAAGTCGAAGAGGAGCTGCAGAGCGAAGACCGGGATTTCACGCCCATCAGCCTTGTTCTCGCCCGGGGACTCTCGGTGATTACCGGAGCCAACATGGGCGGTAAGACCGTGGCGCTGCGCACCATTGGCCTGCTGGCGGCGCTCACTGCCTACGGCTGTTTCCTGCCGGTCAAAGAAGCCAGACTTGGCCTGTTTAGCAACATCGCCATTTTGGCCGGGGATTACAGTGCCGACCACCATGACGGGTTGAGCCGTTTTGGACAGGAAGTAGTGGGGTTGCGCGAAATGCTCAAGCTGCGCGACAAGCGCTCACTGCTCCTGATTGACGAGCTGGCCGCTTCCACCAACCCCTTTGAGGGTAGCGCCCTGGCAGTCGCTGTGGCCGAGTATCTCAACCATCAGACCTGCATTGCCGTGCTCACCACTCACTACGATCTGGTGCACCGTCTGGAGGATGTGCCTCATTGGCAGGTAGTCGGTTTGAGCCGGGTACCAGGAGAAGAGCTTCGTCTGGCCCTCGACCCGGGCGAGCAGGGAATTACTGTAGCTTCACTGATGGATTACACTCTGCGTCCCGTGGACGCCCGTAAGGATCCACCCCGCGAAGCCATTCGCGTAGCCAGACACCTCAAGTTGCCGGCCGAGATAATCCGCCGCGCCCTTGACCTCACCACCATCGAGCCGGGAGGAGACAAATATGAGTAAGATACATCTGGACCAGGAGAAGATCAACGCCGCCCGCAACGCCGCAGCTGAAATAGCCGCCGATGTGCAGAGCTTCATCGAAGAGCACACCACCACCGCCATTGAGCGAGCTGTGTGCCGTCTCTTTGGCATCGACGGAATAGACAGCGAAGGTGTGCCACTGCCTAATCTGGTGGTGGAGGACATCGCCCGCAGTGGCGGGCTGACCCGGGGCGCCGCCTACTATCTGGCTAATGCTTGTCTACACCTGGACTGCAGGCCGCAACAGGCCGCCGAGCAGGTAGCCCGCGGCGACGTAAGTCTGGTAGAACTACCTCCTGCACCGAGAGAAAAAGTAGAACACATGGCCAGCCAGCTGGCCGATGAAGCAGTGTCCCGCATTCTATCGCGTCGGCGCGAGAGGGACGAATACATAGAGAGGCTGGGAGAGGGCCGTCAGCCCTACCTCTACGTCATAGTCGCCACAGGCAACATCTACGAAGACACCATTCAGGCTCAGTCCGCCGCTCGCGCCGGTGCCGATATCATCGCCGTAATTCGTACCACCGGGCAGAGCCTTCTGGACTATGTGCCTTATGGCCCCACCACCGAAGGTTTCGGTGGCACCTACGCCACTCAGGAGAACTTCCGCATCATGCGCCGGGCTCTGGACGAGGTGGGCGAAGAAATAGGGCGCTACATTCGCCTGGTCAACTATTGTTCCGGTCTGTGTATGCCGGAAATCGCCGCCATGGGCGCGGTGGAGCGGCTGGACGTAATGCTCAACGATGCGCTTTACGGCATACTTTTCCGGGATATCAACATGCAGCGCACCTTTGTGGACCAGAACTTCTCCCG
>DDWC01000148.1 GCA_002345475.1 Firmicutes bacterium UBA2296 | reverse complement strand
GCTTTCAGCAGACAACAGACGACAAGCAAGAATCCCCATCAGGTAAATCAGGCCGTATCGGTTTCATCAGGCTGTCGTACTCCAACGCGCCCCCCCCTGTGGTCACTGTGTCCCCGGCTGTGGTGTCCGTGGCTGGTCGTCCTTCTTCCCCTCTAGTCCATCAGACAAATCAGCTCTCCACATCAGGTATACGTCACTGCCCACTGCACCCCCCAAAACAAGGAGGCTTTCATCAATGAAGAACAAGAAAGTACTAATGCTCGTCGAGATAGCGGTCATGGTGGCGTTTTCCTATGTCCTCATGCTTTTCCGCGTGGGGCGCTTGCCCCAGGGCGGCTCCATTTCCCTGCAGATGCTGCCCATTTTCGTCATTGCCCTGCGCTGGGGCGGCATGCCGGGCATTTCTGCCGGCCTGATGTTCGGCCTCCTCAAGCTGATGTTTGACCCCTACATTGTGCACCCGGCGCAAATGCTACTGGATTATCCGCTGGCCTTCGCCGCCATCGGCGTGGCCGGTTTTCTCAGGGAAAAGCCTCTGGTGGGCATACTGGCTGGAGGAGCGGGCCGCTTTCTCATGCACTTCCTGGCGGGAGTAGTATTCTTCGGCTCTCTGGCACCCGACAATATGAGCCCGGTGCTCTACTCAATCGTCTACAACCTGACTTACATGGGCCCGGAAATTGTCATTGCCATGCTCACCACGCCTCTGGTTCTGCGCCGCCTGCAACCTGGGCATCATGAAGAACTAGATATCAGGAACAACCTCATCGAGATAGTCTCATTTGTGGCGCCGCTGTCGGCCATGGCCCTGGTGGTGGGTCTGCGCAACAGCATCCCCGCCGTAAACTACGCCGCCCTTATCACCTGGGGCGCACTGGCCATATACCACGCGGTGCATTTCTTCAAGAACAAAAAAGAAGCCGTGCGCGGCCTCCTGCTGGTCACAGTTCCTCCCGCGGTAGTGTATGTCGTGTACCTGATCGTGCGGGGGATGTAGGCACCAGCCGCCAGGCTCCAGGTGTCAGGTTCCAGCCACACGCGAAACATCCTTTAACGTAGGGGCACAGCATGCTGTGCCCATGGGCCTTGGTCTACGATTGCTGGCGACGCTTCACACCTCATCTTTTGTAGCGGCGAGACCGTGGCTCGAGGTCCTTCTTAGCCCCTCATTGTGCATCAAGAAATGTGGATTGCATTCCGGATTGACTGTGTCCATCTCGGCTACCGCATCGAGCACAGAAGTGGGCCAATGCGTTCCAGGAGAACGTGGGCACAGCATGCTGTGCCCCTACAATATGTGGAACTGCGATGGTGCAGCTATCACCTAACGATGGTTCAACGATGGTTTGGTGTCTGTCATTTGTAGCGGCGAGACCGCGGCTCGCGGACGTTCTTAGCCCTATTGCTGCCGTTTCCCGTAGTAGCTCCTCGCGTCGCAGCGCGATGAGGCACCACGTCGTCCTATCATCCTTTCGCCCTTCCCTCGGTCTTCAGCGTCAGACCGCGTCCACGTCAGGGCAAAACAGCGTTCATATATCTTTGTTCGAGAGAATTGGAACCGGGAGATCTCCCCGTGAGCCACGGACTCGCCGCCACGACTTTCAACAAACAGGGAACGACCTCGTTCGTCACCCCTTGCTGATTGCTCAATGCTGATTGCTGAATGCTATCCCACTCCACGCACCAACAAGAGCGGCCCTTTCGGGCCGCTCTTGTTTTGTTTTACGGTACCATTTCCAGCAGTCGCCCGATCAGCCTTTCAACTTCGCCGATCAGTCTGCCGTATTCTGCCCAATCGCCGCGTTGCGAGGCTTCCTGAGCCCCTCTGAAGGCGGTTTCCAGAGCCGCTACAATTTCGACGTAGGTGTCGTCCTCGTCGTCTCCGGGGGTGGGATCAGTAGGAGGCGCTATCCCCACCACCTTGGCCAGTGCTTCCTCGAAGGTGTCACCCCAGGCCAGTTTGTCGGCGGTGGCCACGATGACCTTCTTCAGCTCCGGCAGGCTGTTGCTGGTGGACTGAATGTACACAGGTTCCACATAAATCAGGGAATTGCCTACCGGTATCACCAGCAGGTTACCGCGAAATACTGTGGACCCCGCCTGGCTCCACAGCGTAAGGCTGGCGGAGATCTCGGCGTCTTGATCGATCCGCGACTCTACCTGCATCGGTCCTTGTATCAGGGTGTCCTTGGGAAAGCGGTAGAGAATAATCTCGCCGTAGTTGGGGTGGTCGTTTCTGGCCGCCAGGTAAGCCACCATGTTGTGGCGGGGGTTGGCCGGCGTGCCCGCTGGAGTCATGGGCGCGACCAGCATAAACTCTTCGGACGTTGCTCCCACCATAGGGGGTTGCATAATCATATAGTAGGGGTCGACGCTCTGTTGCCTTCCTGCGTATTGTTCCTGGGCAATGCGCCAGACGTCCTCCCGGTTGTAGAAAGTCGACGGGTTTGTCATGTGGTAAATGGAAAGCATGCTGGCCTGCACCGCCAGAAGCTGTTCGGGATACCTGATGTGCAGTTTAAGACCTTCCGGCATCTCGGAGTAGGGCTTGAACATGCCAGGGAAAGTGCGTGCATAGGCTAGGATTAGCGGGTCGCTGTCGTCAACGATGTAGTAGTCAACCGTCCCCTGATAGGCGTCAATGACAACTTTCACTGAGTTGCGTATGTAGTTCAAACCGCCGCTGTTTAGGGGTTCCGAGTATGGGTAGTTGGAAGAAGTGGTGTAGGCGTCCAGCATCCAGAACAGGCGTCCTTCGCTGATTACTATGTAGGGGTCGCTCTCATAAGTGAGGAAAGGTGCGATGAGCCTGGTTCTCTCCAGTATGTTGCGGTTGAAGAGAATGCGGCTGTTCGGCTCGACATCGTCGGAGAGGATGATCTTGGTGGTTCCGTGGCGGATGCTGAACATGAGACGGTTAAACCAGTTTAGCGTTACGCCGTCCACACCCTCGTAGCGGGTGGTAGCGTTGTCCTCACCCAGGGGGTAGCTGAACTCGTCAGCCTTGGTGTTAATAATGACGTAATTGCCGGGAAACTCGCCGAAGTACAGTTCCGGTCGTGTCACGGTAATGCTAGAATGTGTGGCGCGGGGCGGAATGTCCTGCAGGTAGAATATTGGCTCTCCCCGGGGTGACACGCGGGTCACCGGCGACATGACTACGCCATAGCCGTGGGTATAGCGCAGATGTTCGTTAAGCCAGGTGCGCCCGGCAGCGGGGAGGTCGTTGATGGACATTTCCCGGGCAGCAATCATCACCTGCTGGTAACTGCCGTTAACCTGGTAGCGATCTATGTCCACATCATGGAAACGATAGTAAAGGCGTATGCTCTGCAGTTGAGAATAAGTCTGCAGTAACGGGCGCCAGTCAAGAACTCTTACGTTGCTTAACGTTGGCGTGTTGGCGGTGACTGTCGCGCCACTGATGACCTGGGGTTGAGGCAGATCCACTACCCGCATGTCTCCCAGGCCATAGGCCTGGCGGGTAAAGGCTATGTTGTTAGACAGGTAAGGCGTTTCTCTCACCAGTTCGTTAGGTTCCACCACAATCTGCTGGTAGATGGCGGGGATAATGCCGCTGCCCACCACCGAGACTATGGCTAACGCCGCCGGTATGGCCACAAGGTTGCGCAGTCGAGGCCTTTTAATGTTGGCCAGTGATAAAGCAACACCCAAAGCGCACAAACCGGCAAGTATGTAGAGGACTGGTCGCACCAGTGCCATGTCGGTATGGCTGGCGCCAAAGGCAGCACCGCGGGGGGAATACATCAGCTTGAACACGTCAAAGAAATACCCCACGCCGCGCAGCGCCAGTGCCGTGCCCGTCAGAATACTCAAATGGGTCATGGCCCCCGTTTGCGAACTGCGACGGAAGGATATGTTACCGCTCACGAAGTAGACTCCTGCCATGCCGGCTAGAACAAGTATAATCAGAGCCAAGGCACCGGACAAAGCAGCAGTGTAAACGGGTAAGCGCAGCAAATAGAAGGAAACGTCCTTGGCAAAGAGCGGATCCACAATCCCTGTAGGTTCAGCGTTAAAGAAGAGTAGCAGTGACAAAGCTCCCGGCGCCGCGGAAAGTCCTGTCATCACTCCCAGCCCGGCGGATACGGCCAGCATGACTGCGTTGAGGCTGCGGCTTTGCAGCAGGCTGTCCAGAAATTCCAGCATGGGTTGCCCAGCGGGGAAGTAGCGCACGTTTCCCGCGGCCGTCCCTACCAGACGCTGGCGCAGAACATTGCGCAGTTGTCGCAGGTTGAGATACACGAAAAGACCCGCCAGCGCGGCCACGATAGCAAAGAGCCCGACACGACTCAGCAGCAGTTTGAGAAATACGTCGCGGAAACCTACCGAGACAAACCAGAGAAAGTCGGTGTAAAAACGCGCTCCGCCCATGATTATGGCTATAAGCGCCAACGCGCCTGTCAGCAGCGCCCGCTTCAGTTTCAAAAGTTATTCCCCCCGTGTGCACCTTCCGGCGCTTAATTGGTCGCTTTGCTATATTCGCTGTTGTCCCGCAAATACCTTCCCTCATGGGGCAGTGTCAGCATTGGCCACGTTCGCCTCTTGACAGCAAACGCATGTTCGTAGTTAGATGTAAATACAACGACACTGCAGACATCAGAGAGAAGGAAGGGAAGCTCACAATGCGCATTGAGAGAACAGCAATCAGGGAAGCCACGAGTATTTTGGCGGCAGAGGGTTGTCTGGTGGTAGAAGCTCAGCCCAAGGCCGGTTTAACAGTCTTTCTGGCTAGCCTGCGCGACAGCATCGAAAGGGAAAGCAAAACATCAAGCTATTACATCAACTGCGCTTTGCCAGGTTTCTCCCTCAGGCAGGCCCTCAGCCAGCAGTTGAGTCTACCGCATTCCCCTTATCCTGCATTACTAGCTGCCATGAAAGGGGACTCACCTTTGTTCCTGCTTCTTGACCGTCCCGATCTGGCCCCCGCCGAAGAATACCGGGAATTGCTGGCCTTTCTGCACACCCTAAACGGCGAAAGGCTGTTTTGTCCCAGCCTCAGCAAAAGCGGTCTGGTGCTGGGTATATCCAGCCATAGTGTGTTCCATGCCGCCTGTCGCCTCGAATACTTCAGCAGGGGAGAAGTGTCCCGGCTACCCGGTTGCCAGGATGACTCAACAGCCAGAGAACTCCACTATTGGTCCGGCGGTTCACCTGCCATTGCCGCTGAAATCTCCCGTTATATGCCGCAGGCTGTGCGGGAAGGAGCCGAGCAAAGCGTTTACCGCGCCGTAGTGGCCGCAGGAGAAACAGGGCGCCTAGGCCGCCTGGCTGCGCAGGATCTCACGCCTGGTGAGCTGCTTTGCCTCGGTCTGGCTCTGCCCGACAGCTGTGGTGTACCTGTTCCTCTTCCTGCTTACACCGCAGTGCGCAGCCGCCTTATGGAGAAGAACAACGAACTGGTCATCAACAGGCTTACCAGGGAGGCCCGCTACAAAGGACGTCTTTTGCCCCTGTTCCCCAGGGAGTCCCGCATCCTGCACCTTTTGGCAGAGCGCCCCGGGCAGGTCTTTAGCCCGGGTCAGATCTACAGGCACATCAACGCCGAGAATTTCGATTTCCCCGGGGAAGAGAGCGTCAAGACCCATCTCTCCCGCCTGCGTCGCAAGTTGCCCCCGGGGGTAGAATGGATAATCACGCGCCGCGGCCTCGGTTATTCCTTTAGCCCCCTGGCGCCGTTGCGGTTGGTTGACTAGTTAAATATGTATATTAACCTAAATGTTACACTTTAGCCTTCTCTGTGTAACCTTCCTGTAAACTGGCCCCTTTACTATGGTGCTAGTGAAAGGGAGGTTTTTTATGTACAATAGTGGAGTAGATTTTCAGAATTTGCTGGCCTTTGTGCCGGAGTATTGCGCATCGGGTCGTACAACTCGTCTGCACTATCGCCTGTGGACTGCAGACAGCACCCTGACGGTTCCCTCCATAGCCCGGCAGGCCTGCCGCGAGTTCAGTCTGGACCAGAAGGGTTTGCGGAACGCAGCCCGTTTTGTCAGTGGCAGCCCCAACCTGGTTCCCTTGCCTCTGTGGATAGGCGGCACGTTTTTCCCCGTAAAGTCCCTAGCGCCCCGGGTGCCCCGCGACCCAGCCTATGGTTACTATCTCTTGCAGGGCATTGTCCGGGTGGAGAAGAACGATACCGGAAGTACCCTGGTGATGCTCGGGGAGACCCGCTTCCCTGTACTGCAGACGCGCACCGTAGTTATGAACCATATCGCACGAGCCTTGCTCTTTGAGCGGATCTTCTGGTCCAGAAGGCTCGGCGAAATATACTTGAGGCAGAATGGGAGAGAGCAACATGGAGCTCAAGATTTCCGTCAGCAAGACCAATAAGTACGCCGTTTCGGAAAGCGGCGACTCCGTGGAGATTACGGAACGCCCCCAGGGTGGTATGTCCGTTATCATGGCGGACGCCCAGGGCAGCGGCAAGTCCGCCCGCACCAATAGCAAACTGGTGGTTTCCCGGGCCGCTTCTCTAATAGGGGAAGGCGCCCGGGACGGTGCCGTGGCCCGTGCCGTGCATGACATGATGTTTGCCCTGCGGGACGGCCGGGTATCGGCCACTCTCACCATTATCTCTGCCGACCTGGTGACCCGGTCCGTTGTGGTCTGCCAGAACGGCGGTCCGCCTGTTTTCGTGCTCAATGACGGCGTGGCCATGGTTTTCCCAGCCAGCGCACCGCCCATCGGCGTACATCGCAACATGAAACCAAACATATGCGAGTTCCCCATGGAACAGGGTCTGGCCATTCTGGCCATGACCGATGGTATCTACGCCGCCGGCAGGTATCGCGGTAACCCCGTCAGCGATGAGGACTTTATGGGTCTTCTCGAGACTCTGGGCGATAACCCTACCTTCCTGGCTGACCACGTACTGGAACAATGCGTGGCCAGGGACGAGGGCAGGCCAGGGGATGATATGTCCGTCATGGCGCTTTACATCGGACCCGGTGATCAGCCTATCCGGGTGCGGAAAATGTCCGTTCTGCTGCCGTGCTGACGGATGCGCGTCGCATTGGTGTCGTTGGTAATTGTGTCGCCGGCAAGAGCACACTGGTGGAGTCTCTCAAGTCTCTGGGGTATCAGGCAGTGAACATACCCCAGGAACACTCGGTGTCGCCTCGCTTCTGGCGGCGCGTCAACCCCGATTTCCTGGTCTACCTGAGCTGCACTTTGGAAGTAGCACGTAGCCGGCGCAAGATTCCCTGGGGGCAGGAGCGCCTGGACGAACAGTGGGCAATTCTCACCGACGCCCGGGAGCACGCTGACATGCGCATAGATACCGACCCTCTCGAGAAAGAGGATGTCGTGAAACTGGTGCTTGCCGAGCTAATGGCTACCGCCGGCACGACAAAGGAGTGAACTTATGAACCATATTACCCTCAACGATCTCCTGCAGAACGAACGTATGCAGGTTTACCTCAAGGCAGGCAACGCTCATCTCGATACCATGGGCTACACCGAGCATGGCAAACGCCATGCCAAGCTATGCGCTGAAGTGGCCGAGCGCATCCTGCGCACCCTGGGTTATTCGGAGCGCGAAGCCGAGCTGGCAGCCATCGCCGGGTATTTTCACGACGTAGGCAATGTAGTTAGTCGCTATGACCATGGCCAGACCGCGGCCATTATTACCATGGGCTCTCTGGAGGCTATGGGGATGCCCTTTCAGGAAGTGGCCCTGGTCGTTTCGGCCATAGGAAATCACGAAGAAGAATACGGCCACCCGGTTAATGCTGTGGCTGCCGCCATGATTATTGCCGACAAGAGCGATGTGCATCGCTCCCGGGTGCGTAACAAGGACAAGGCTGCCTTTGACATCCACGACCGCGTGAACTACGCCGTGGAAAAATCCGCGTTGGAAATAGACGCCGACCAGCGCAAGATAACTTTGCGGCTCACCATCGACACAGGCATTTCCTCCGTCATGGACTACTTCGAGATCTTTATGATCCGAATGCTCATGTGTCGACGTGCCGCGGCCTATCTGAACTGCCAGTTTGCCATCTATATTAACGACAGCAAGCTGCTCTAGTCGCTGTACCGTTGACCGGCCAACACACGGGGGCTATAATGGTTCGGTGAGGGCTTAGAGAGAAACGCAAGGAGGGAGCCTAGTTGAATTTTAAATATCTAGGACTGTTAATCCTGGTCGTCGCCTTACTGGCGGGCGCCGGCTATTACTCCATGGGACCACTGTCAGAATCTATCAGCCTGGGGCTGGACATCCGCGGCGGTGTTACCGTGCTGCTGGAGGCAGTGCCTACCCCGGATAATCCCGTCATAAATGACGACGCCATGTCCCGCGCCGTGGCCATTATCACCCAGCGCGTCAATGGCCTGGGCGTTGCCGAGGCCGAGGTTGTCCGCGAGGGCGCCACGCGCATCCGCGTGTCCCTGCCGGATTACGACGACCAGGAACAAGCCATGAGCATCCTGGGGCGCACCGCCCGTCTAGCTTTTCGCGATGGCGAGTTCAACGTCCTGGTGTATGGGGACAATCTCCTGGACGCCCGCGAGCGCCTGACCGACCGCAACGAACCCTATGTATCCATTACCTTTGACTCGGCCGCAGGCGAGATTATGCGCCAGTACACAGGCGACAACGTGGGCGGTTATCTCTTCATCACCCTGGATGACGAAGTCATCTCCATGCCGCAGATACAGATGGCCGTGGGCGCCGAAGCCATGATATCCAACATGGGCTCTCTGCAGGAAGCCCGCAACCTGGCCATTATGTTGCGTTCCGGCGCTCTGCCGGTGGCGCTCGAGGTGCGGGACTTCCGCGCTGTCGGACCGTCATTGGGTATGAGCTCTCTGCTGCAGACGATCAATGCCGCCTATATCGGCATAGCCCTGGTAGTGCTCTTCATGCTGTTCTTCTATCGCGGCTTTGGCTTTGCCGCCACACTGGCACTCAGCGCCTATGTCATCATCGTGCTGTGGACGTTGGCTGGTATTAATGCCACGCTCACTCTGCCCGGCGTTGCCGGTATCATTCTAGGTGTCGGCATGGCCGTTGACGCCAACGTCATCGTTTTTGAGCGCATCAAGGAAGAGATGCGCGGAGGTAAAAGCCTGCGGGTTTCCATAGCCGCCGGGTTTCGACGCGCCATCTGGACAGTACTTGACGCCAACGTCACCACCCTCATCGGCGCCGGTGTTCTCTACTACTTCGGCACCGGACCTGTGCGCGGCTTTGCCGTCACCCTCAGCATAAGTATTCTGGTCAGTATGCTTTCGGCCATCTTCATCACCCGCATGCTGATGTTCCTTCTGGTAAATACGAAGCTGGTCAAGAGCGACAAGGCTCTTGGCGGCATATAGGAGGTGCCGAAAATGAAGAAGTTCGATTTCAACATTATCGGTCACCGCAAGAAGCTCTACATCATCTCTTCGGTCATCATACTCCTCGGTCTGAGCCTTCTCCTTTTCCGCGGCCTCAACCTGGGCATAGATTTCCGCAGTGGCACTATTTTGGAGCTCGACCTGGACAGTGTGTCTTTCGAGATAAACCTCGGCGGCGAGTTCACCGTTGCCGATCTGCGCCCAGCCCTGTCGCCGCACTTTGAACGCCTGGTCTTTGGAGCTACAGGGACAGACATGGAAACTATCACCGTTCACGTGGGCGGTAGCAAAGACATGGCCGCCGCACTCACCGCCGTGCAGGCCAAGTGGCCCGAGGCCCGCTTTGGTGCACCTCAGGTGCTCGACGTAACCTCTGGAGCCGTTCGCGACGTCCTGGACGAGTTCTACGACACCATGCAGATTCGTGATCTGACGAACACCTCTTCTGTAGAAGTGCGCACCACCGACTTTGACGACGAAACCTTCCCCCAGGTTATGGCCGCCATACGCGCCATCTGGCCCGCGGCGGAAGCCACCATCCCCGTCAGCGTCGACGCCACTTTCAGTAGTGAACTGGTGCGTCAGGCCATCATGGCTCTGGCTCTGGCTTCACTGGGTATGCTTATCTACATCGCCATTCGGTTCGAGTATAGGTTTGCGGTTGCTGCCGTTCTGGCCTTGCTGCACGACGTGATCATCGTTCTCGCCTTCTTTGCTATCTTCCGCATCGAGGTCAACAGCGAGTTCGTGGCTGCCATACTCACCATTGTCGGCTACTCCATAAACGACACCATTGTGGTGTTCGACCGTATCCGGGAGAATCTGCGCGGCTCCAAGCGCCAGTCCGACTTCGAAGGTCTGGTTAACCGCAGCATCCTGGAAACTCTAAGGCGGTCTATCAATACCTCAGCCACCACGCTTCTGGCTATCGGTGCCGTACTCTTCCTGGGCGGCGTAACCCTGCGGCCTCTGGCCATCGCCCTGGTAGTCGGCATCCTGGCAGGAACCTATTCCAGTATTTTCGTGGCCAGCTCCATTTGGGTCGACTGGAAAGAGTCCGACATCGCGCGTAAACTCAAAAAGGCATAAAGCAAGGGTGGGCTTCGGCCCACCCTTGTTTGCAAAAAGGGCGCAGTTGAGAGGTGCGACATCCTGATTAGAACGCTGATTTTTCTGTTAGGACGCTGATTTTCAGCCTCGAGTTGCCAGCCACCAGCCTCCAACGCCCCCTAACGTAGGGGCACAGCATGCTGTGCCCACAGGTCCTGATTGTTTTTTGCTTTTGAGTTTTTGTTTGCCCAGTTTTGTATTCTGTTTGCTCAACCGCCAAACGCCCCCTAACGTAGGGGCACAGCATGCTGTGCCCACAGGTCCTGATTGTTTTTTGCTTTTGAGTTTTTGTTTACCCAGCTGTGCCCACGGGTCCAAGAACCCGCTAATGGCTTATGGTTCGCGCTTGATGAAGAGGACCAAAAAGAACCATCCCTTTTGGAGATGTTCACGCGGGTGTTCAATGATGGTGAGTAGAACGTGGGCACAGCATGCTGTGCCCCTACAATACACTCGCCCCGCAATTGGTCAAAAACAGTTTGTCTATCCAACGGTTCTTCCCCGTTGTAATTCCAGGAACTAGGAATCAGGCGCCAGGTACGATCCCATCTGGCTGCTCTGTGCTGATTGCCGCCCAACTCCGCCAAGCGCCAGTTCCCTCGTCCCCACATTCCCCAAGGAGGTAATGCAATGATCGGACTCATCCTCTCCTTTGATCCCAAGTTCGACTACTGTCTCGATCAGGAACTGACCGAGCTTGGTTTGCCTACACGTAGCCTGCAGACACTGTGGCCAGGCGTGGCTTTCCTGCCCGTGGCCGACCCTGCGGTACAGCGGCTGCTTTTGCACGAGACGCCGGTTTTTTTGCGCCACATGTTCCCCGTGCAGTACAAGGCCGAGCTGACCCAGGACCCAGTGACTCAGTGCTCCGACTTTGTGGCCAGTGTCCTGGCCAATCTCGCGCCCCAAACCTCCGTTGCAGTGCAAAGCCGGGTAATTTCCGGGCTTCCCGTGGAGACCAGGGCTGTAAAGACGGCTATGGACGACATTATCAGATCAATGGGTCACGTCCCAACCATCAAACATCCCAGCCATATTGTAAGCCTTGTCTTTACAGATGACGGTGTCTACGCCGGGTTCTCCACTCCCGCCGATAACCTCACCGACTGGAGCGGGGGAGCCGTACACTACAGCCAGAGCGGCGGCATGCTCAGCCGTGCCGGCCACAAACTGGAAGAGGCCATCGAGGTCTTCCGCATAGACCTGGGAGGTCTGCGTCTGGCCCTGGATCTCGGTGCGGCCCCTGGCGGCTTTACCCGCCACCTGCTTTCCCGTGGCTTTTCAGTCACAGCCGTGGACACCGCCGAGATGGACGATTCGCTGCGCAACCATCCCCAGGTTGTCATCTATCGCGACAACGCCTTCGGGCTGGATTTTCGCCCCGGTGCTTTCGATATCATCACCTGCGACATCAGCTGGGACGCCTTGCGCACCGCCCGGTTTCTCGCCCGGCTGGCTCCGGCTCTCGTGCCCGGAGGCATTCTCATCATGACGGTCAAGTTTATGGGGGCTAGCCCGCTGAAGACCATCAGGGCTGCCAGCCACATCCTCGGCGAAAGTTACACCCTGGTAAAGGCACGTCAGCTATGGCACAACCGCGAAGAAGCGACGCTCTATTTGACACGAAAGGACGGGTAGCGTGGACGAACAGATATTGGTGTTGAAACAGACAGAACTGCCGCTTTCCCTTGATCAGGAGGGTTTCGTCCCTTCAGCAGTAGACTCTTTCACCGCGCTCCTGGAGTCAGCGCAATTTATCAGACGGGGCGAGGCAGAGGGCAATCCTGCCTGGCGCCAGATCATCCCCTATGTGGTGCTACTCCAGAATGGCCGAGCCTTTGCTGTGGAGCGGTTGAGCACACAGAGTGAGGCCAGGTTGCACGGCCGGCTCTCCGTCGGCATTGGTGGGCACCTCAACGAGGCTGATATTGCCGCCGGCGCGCGACGCGAATTGCACGAAGAACTTCTTCTCGACCAGGCTACCTTGGCGCCTCTGGTATTTCGCGGCTTTATAAACGACCACAGCAGCGCCGTCAGCCGCGACCATCTCGGGTGCCTCTACACTGTGGAAGTGAGCGGTCCTGTGTCTGTGCGCGAGAGTGACAAAATGGTCGGTCTTTTCCAAAGTTCGTCTTTCCTGCAGGCAAACCGCCACCGTCTGGAGAATTGGTCTGTAATAACGCTGGACTATTTGCTCGAGGAAGGGCTCTTGCCGCGGGAAAGCGAGGACTAATATGACCATAGACAGCTATCAGGGCTTTTCGCTGGACCCATTTCAGCGGGAGGCCATTTCCCATATCGAAAACAATCGTTCGGTGATCGTCAGTGCTCCCACCGGAGTAGGCAAAACCCTGGTGGCGGATTACCTGGTGGAGTACGCTCGGGCCAGGGGGCAAAAGGTAATATATACAGCGCCCATCAAGGCTCTCAGTAACCAGAAGTACAAAGAGTTCAAGGCACGTTTCGGCGAAGAACATGTAGGTGTAGTGACCGGTGACGTCAGCATCAACCCCAGAGGCGACGTTCTCATCATGACCACCGAGATATTCCGTAACATGGTTCTGGCTCAGGAGCCCTTCCTCAGCGAAATATCTCACTGCATATTCGACGAAATTCATTACATCGACAGTGAACGCGGCGTGGCCTGGGAAGAGAGTATTATTTTCGCGCCGCCGCACATCCGCATCCTCGGTCTTTCTGCCACCATAGGCAATCTCTTCGATCTGGTAGGATGGCTCTCCGAGGTTCGCGAGGAAGAATTCGCCGTTGTGGTAGAGGAACAGCGCAATGTTCCCCTCAGCCACTATTTCTTTCACGGAGACGAAAGCGGCAAGACCTTTGTAACAGAATGCAGAGCAGGGGGGCAGCCCTCCTTTGCCGGAGTCAGCCGGGTGGGGCACCTCGACCTCATAGAAAACATCAAGGGCTATCATTTGCCGGCGCTGTTCTTCGTTTTCAGCCGCCGCCAATGCTCCGAGAAGGCCCGGGAAGCCAGCCAGGCCTTTAACCTTATAAGCCGCGCCGAACTGCAGGAGATAGAAGACGTCCTGGCCCGGTACTCTGCCGTACCAGGCCTGCAAAACAGCGGCGATTTCCGCCTGCTGCGAGGCGTGCTGCGCAAGGGTGTGGCTTATCATCACGCGGGGCTGTTGCCAGTGCTCAAGGATATGGTCGAAGATCTCTTCGCCGCCCGTCTTATCAAGCTTTTGTACTGCACGGAAACCTTTTCCGTCGGCATAAATTACCCGGTGCGCACCGTGTGCTTCGACGGACAGCGCAAGTACGACGGCCGCAGCGTCCGCCCACTGAAAGCCCAGGAATACTTCCAGATGAGCGGTCGCGCCGGACGCCGGGGCATGGATGAGGCCGGCTATGTTTTCACCTTGCTCAGCGGGCAGAACAACTTTGTGGAAAATTACTGCGATCGTCCTATCGAAAAACTCAACAGCCAGTTTCGCCTGACCTACAATTCAGTCCTCAACCTGCTGAAGTACCCCACCGGCAATATCGAGCTCATCCTGAAGAAGAGCTTTGCCGGTTATTTGAGCGCCCGCGACGGAGCCAAGGCACGTAAGCTGTACGAGAGCAAACAGCAACGTCTGGACCAGCTGGAAGCCCAGGTGTGCGGCGATATCAACGAGGTTGTCTGCCCGGTAACTTACCAGCAGCGCAAGCGACGTCTCAAAACCTACGAAGGACTTGTACGCCGTTCCGGCGGGCGCAATCAGGGTGTCAAGACCAAGCGCGATCTGCTGCGGGACGAGTTGAGTCAGGCGGTGGTCAAGGATTGCCCTTACGTAAAGCGCAACAACTGCGCCAAACTCAAGAAGCAATACAACGCGGCTCTGGCCGAGGCGGCCGAAGCCCGCACTTTGCTCAAACAGGTTCCTTCCTACGACAGGTTCTTCGAGGAATATCAGCGCAAACTCAAAGTGCTGGAGAAGTTCAGTTATGTCGAGGGCGAAGAGCTTCTCGCCCGGGGAGAAGTAGGCGCCCAGCTATATATACAGGAGATACTGGTGACAGAACTTATCTTCGCCGGTGTCCTGGAGGATTTGCCGGAAGAAGAGCTGGTGGCTCTCTTCCTTGGTATCGACTACCCCTGGCGCAAGTTCGATGTGGTCTTGCCCTGTGACGATCTAAAGCTCAACCGCTGGGTTTCCTACATCAATCATCTGGCGAGCAATGCCTCGCTGGCGGGTGAAGTCACCTATTCCGGCTATGTGGCCCCCATCGGTTACCGCTGGGCAAGGGGCGACAGCCTCAAGGATGTTCTTGATCACTGCAACCTCGACGAGGGAGACGTGGTCAGCATGTTGCGCCGGGAAATCGACCTTTTGCGCCAGATGCGCCATGCCGTGCGGGACGTGCCCCGCCTCTTCGACAAACTCACCCGTTGCATGACCCTGATTGACCGCGATCTGGTGAGGGTGATCTTGTAAGCGTAAGCGGGGACTTTAGGGGCTGTTAGCTCCTGGCTCTTAGCTCTTGGAGGTTCCGAAAGACCCATTCTGCGTGCCTGTTCCTGGTCGCTCGCTTCTTTACAAGATGGGGGACCAAGAGTCCCCCGTCAATTGTCCTCGGCTCGGTAGCTAGCTACTAAGAGCTAAGAGCTAACGGCCAAGAGCCCCCCAATCTTTTCGTTTTATCTCTCGCCGCCTGGAGGTGACCCTTTGGCCAAAACTCTCAAACGCATGACGTCCCTCACCGAGCGCAAGGAAGACGCCTGGCGTAGCGCCGCTCTTCTTATCATAATTGGCCTGGGAGGGTTGTTCTCCGGGCGCGAAGTTGGCATCGCCATCGCTGTGGTGGTCTTTATGTTTGCCGCAACCCACATTCAGCGCAGCCGCATCTGGGCAGCGGGGGAGAGCGGTGAAGCCGGAGTCCATAACATCCTGGCCCGGCTACCCGAGGACCACTACGTGATTCACGACATTGTGCTGCCCAAAGACAAAGGCACAGCTCAGCTTGACCACGTGGTAGTGAACCGTAGTGGGGTCTTCGCCATTGAAAGCAAGAACTTCACCGGCACTATCAGCGGCAGCGATGACGTATGTATGCATTATACCCCCGGAGGAGCGCGCCGCTTGTATCCACCGGGCAAACAGGTTCATGGACACGCCGAGGCCATACGTGCCATATTGGCCGGGCGACCGGAATATAACGTTCCCGCGAAACCTATCCCCGTGAAAGCCGTGGTTGCCTTCAGCGACCGCCTGCGGGTGCGCTACAAGACCCCCCTGGCGAAAGTACTCAAACTTAAGAATCTTCACGAGTATATAGATTCCGAAAGTCACGAAAATCTGCTCACTCCCGAGCAGGCCGCCAGCCTGGCCCTGTACATCCTGGCCTTTGACCTAAGCAAGAAGAGGTATGGCTAACATTTCTGGCAGTTTGTACACCTGTCGTGATAAGATACTAGCCACACGATAGGCGTCTAGTCCCAGGTTTGTATTTAGAGAGCGAAATGTAGGAGGGCAATAAGTGGTAATGGAAGACACATTACAAATTGTGATGATGTTGGTCTTAATGGCGCTTTCGGCCTTTTTCTCAGCTTCTGAGACGGCATTGATGTCCCTTAGCAAACTCAGGCTGAGGAGCATGGCCGAGGAGAAAGTACCCAAGGCCGATCTTATTGCCAGGCTCCTGAAGAACCCAGGCAACCTTCTGGGCGTAATTCTGGTTGGGAACAACATCGTCAATATCGGTGCGTCGGCCTTAGCCACTTCGCTGGCAATAACTCACTTTGGAAGCGCAGGAGTTGGCATTGCCACCGGGGTCATGACCTTGACCATCCTCATCTTCGCTGAAACCACTCCGAAATCTCTCGCCGCACAGAACTCCGAGGGAGTTGCTATGAAGGTTGTCGGACCGTTGTGGGTCTTCTCCATAATTCTGCGACCGTTTGCAGCGATTGTGATGCTGGTCTCTAACCTGGTGATCAGGCTGCTGGGAGGCACCCGCGGGAATCAGCAACAGTTCATCACAGAAGAAGAAATGAAAACCATGATTACCATGGGGCACGAAAAAGGCGTCCTCGAAGTCGAAGAGAAGAAGATGATCCATAACGTTTTTGAGTTTGGGGAGACTCGCGTTACCGATGTAATGACACCCAGAACCTTCATGGTGGCAGTCGAAGAAAACGCCACTTACGCACAAATAGTAGATCTATTCCGAATAGAGCGGTTCTCGCGTATTCCTGTGTACGAAGACAGCATCGATAATATTATCGGTATCTTATACGTAAAGGATTTCTTTCTGGCGGGGTTGGACGAGAGCGAATTTAATCTGACGGCTCTACTGAAGCGGCCCTACTTCACTATAGAGCATAGGCTGACCACGCAGCTCTTCCGGGAAATGCGGGATGAAGGGATCCAGATGGCCATTGTGGTGGATGAATACGGTGGAACATCAGGCGTGGTGACCATCGAAGATCTGGTTGAGGAAATTGTCGGCGAGATATATGACGAGTCCGATGAGGTGACAGAAGAATACGAAGTTCTGGGTGAAAAGGAGTTCCCTATCATCGGCATGGCCAAAATTGATACGGTCAACGAGCTGCTCGGCACCGACATATATTCGGAGGACTTCGATTCGATCGGTGGTTTCGTTTCCGGGATATTAGGCAGATGGCCGGAAGAAGGGGAGTCCATCGAATACGATGGTCTGACCTTCGTCGTTGAGAAAGTCCACAAAAACCGAATCGAGCGGTTGAGAGTGTTGGTCTAGCGTTCCTGGTTCCCTGCAGAGGGGATGGAAACGCGGATTAGAAGAAATACGATAACCTGATGGGGACTGGTTTAGGCTGATTAGGGCTAATCCCCAATGAAATGTCGGCGCATGCTGTGCCAGCCGTCCTTCGTTCCGTGTTCCATACAGTTCGTAGCGGCGAGACCCTGGCTCGACAGATCGACCCTGCCCTAATGTAGGGGCACAGCATGCTGTGCCCACGCTCCCTCAGTCCCATCAAAATCAATCACATGTCCCCCCTCTAAACACAAAATCCCGGCCGCATTGGCCGGGATTTTGTGTTTAGAGGCCGCGGCCGAGATGGCAGGCCGTGCCGGAATGGCGTCTGATATTCCGGCACCCAGTCGTCGTACCCAGGCTCTTATCCGGCTTATCCGATCCAATCCGGTCCATCCGAGCAGAAGTGTCCTCCCCTTATCAGCGTCCCATCAGTGCCCTATCAGCATGCCTATCAGGCTGTCGTCGCTCCTACCTGGGCACAGCATGCTGTGCCCCTACAGTAAGGACCTTCGTTTCCACAGAAGTCTAAAGTCCAAAGTCTAACGTCTAAATCCCAACTCCCAAAGGCTAACGTCTAACGTCTAAATCCCAATGTCTAACGCCCAACGTCTCGCGAGCTACGTGCCGGCCCTAATATAGACTATGGCCCCGTCAATCACCGTCATAACCACCTCTGTATTCACTATCGCCTCATTGGGCACTGCCGCTTCATCCATAATGTTCTGCGAAAGCACCGCCATATCCGCCAGTTTGCCCACCTCGATAGACCCGGTGCGCTCCTCGGCGAAGCTCAGATAAGCGCCGTTTATGGTGAACATGCGCAGCATTTCCGTGCGGTTCAGCCTTTCACAGTCGCCCATGCTGCGCCCCTGGGAGGTGGTGCGGGCCACCGCCGCATACATGCCGAAGAAGGGGTTAAAGTGCGCCGATGTCATGTCGCTGTTGCAGGCCACAGTGATCCCGTTTTGCAGGTAAGTCTTAAGAGGTTTAAAGTAATCTATGCGGGTCTGCTCCACCAGGTCGAAATAAAGGTCACCCTCACAATACATAAACCCTGGCTGGCACGAAACTGCAATTTGGTTCTCCTGCATCAAAAGCAGGGATTTTTCGCTCGGCAAATATCCGTGGATGATGTTGTGCCGAGCGCCGGAACTAGGGAACTCCTTAAGGACCCGGGCGAAAGTTTCCACCGCGATATCCTGAGCCAGGTCGCCGCAGCAGTGTATGCCCACCGACCAGCCCGCCGCAAGCGCCTCCCGGAAGTAATCCTCCAGTTTGTCCAGGTCCAGCCGTAGGGGGATTTGGCTTATATGGCCGTCGGCGTAGGGCTCGTTAAGCATGGCCGTTTTGCTGCCCAGGCCACCGTCAATGGCCATCTTAAGAGCGCCAAAGCTGAGCCAGTCGCCGCCAAAACCGCTGTAGACACCCAAGGTGTCCACCAGATGGTTCAGTTCACGCCCAGCGGTGGAGTAAAGTCCATACCAGGCCGGCATCATGTTGACCCTGATAGGCAACTGACCGTGCTGGTGCAGATTCTGGTAAGCCCGCATACCCAGGGGCGACACTCCCGGGTCAACCAGGCTGGTAATCCCGTACCTGGGATATTCATTAAAGGCCAGACGGGCCAGGCGTTCCAGTTCCTCCACCTGTTCTGCGGCGTCTCCCGCCGGCATCACCGCGCGAACCAGTGACTGCGCCCCATTGCGCAATATGCCCGTGGCGAAGCCTTCTTCATCTCGGTCAATCTGGCCTCGTTCTGGGTCGGGCATGCCGCGCTTTATGCCGGCCATTTTCAGAGCCAGCGTGTTGGCCACGCTCATGCCGAAAAGGCGGTCCAGCATAACCGGATGCTCGGGGGCCACCTCGTCGAGATCGTGACGGTTGGGCAGACGGTATTCGGCAAACTGGCTTTCTATCCATCCACCGCCGCGTATCCAGGTGCCTTTCGGCAGTTTTTCGGCCTGAAGGCGCACCAGTTCTTTGAGGTCACCGATGTTCCTGGCGTCAAAGAGCATCACACCGTCCAGGAGCACCCCCGCGGAGAAAACGTGGTTGTGGGAGTCCACGATTCCGGGTATTACGGCCTTGCCATGCAGGTCCACAACCTTTGTATCGTCATTGCAGAGAGCCAGTATCTCTTCGGTGGATCCCACGGCGGCAATGCGGTTGCCGGCCACGGCTACGGCCGTAGCTGTGCTGTCATTCTTGTCAACGGTATAGACCTTGCCGTTAGTCAGAGCCAGAGTAATGTCGCGCATGTCAGTCCTCCTCGCGATTAATTTCTCATGCGCCTATTTCGCTATGAAACGCCTTTTTCCTTTCACAATAGTTAAAAGGGCAGTGTGCTTTCAGCCGCCAGACGCCAGGTACCAGGCTCCAGCCACCAGCCGCCAGCCACCCGGAAGTCCGATAGCTTTTTACTCAGCCGTCTATCGTAGGGGAACAGCATGCTGTGCCCAGGGTTTCGACGGCCTGATAGGACGCTGATTTTCAGCCGCCAGCCACCAGCCGCCAGCCGCCAGGCAAAACAAGGCATACGACACCCTGATAGGACGCTGATTTTCAGCCGCCAGCCACCAGCCGCCAGCCGCCAGCCGCCAGGCAAAACAAGGCGCACGACACCCTGATAGGAACGCTGATAAGGTGCTGAAGGGTCGGCGGATGGTAACGGGGAGCAACCCCTCCGCCATTAATCAGGTAAATCAGTACTTATCAGTCTTTATCAGGATGTCGTATTCTAGAGGTTAGACGTTAGACTTTAGACGTTAGACCTCTAGACGACAGGGGATGAAGATTGTCGTCAGTCGCTTGTCCCCTGTCTGCTGACCACTGAATGTTGAGTTCCGACTGCTCTCCAACTCCACTAAGCGTCAATCGCCAAGCGCACTTCCTCCTGTGGTCACTGTGGCCCTGGCTGTGGTATCAGTGGCGGGTATCCCGTCTTTCTCATCCTCCGGCGTTCTCGTCACCTATGCTGAGTGCTGTGTGCTGATTGCCGCCCAACTCCGCTCATCAAGAGTCACAAAAAGAACCGTCCCTTTTGGAGCGCACCAATCACCCGTCCCTCCTGTGGTCACTGTGTCCTCGGCTGTGGTATCAGTGGTGGTTATCTCTCCCCGCATCAGAACCTCATCAGTGTTTATCAGGCTGTCGTACTCCCAATACCTGCTTTCTTACTCTGAAATGCAGGAAAAGACAGGGCTTTTGCGGAACAGAATAGGCAGAAACATTCGACCTGGAAAAGGAGAAGATAAATATGCAAGTTAAACTCATCATAGGTCTCATCCTCGCTCTGCTGGTGGCAATCTTTGCTTTGCAGAACGCCCAGGCTGTAGATATTAACTTCCTGGTCTTCACCATCGAGCAGGCCCCGGTGGCGGGAGTAATCATAGGCATGCTTGCCGTCGGCGTGCTGCTGGGGTTCATCATCTCCGCGCCCAGCTCCTGGGGCAAGGGCAGGCGCATCAAGGAACTGGACAAGGAACTGAAACACAAGGACGACGCGCTGCAACATCTCACCAAGCAGCTGGAGGACACCCGCGAGGAACTGGCTGCGCTGTACGCCAGTTGCGCCGAAGCTGAAGAGGAATCCGAGGACGAGTCCGGTGGCAATGGCAGCGTGAAGGAGAAGGCATGAAGGAGGATATGATCTGGAACATCAGCGAACCATCAGGGGATATCCCCGGGTGGTTCAGCGAAATGGAACTGCACCCGCTGGTCTTTAGCGTTTTGTCATCACGCGGGCTGGCTGACGAGGAGCAGGCAAGGCGCTTTCTCTCTCCCTCCTTCGACCACCAGCACGACCCTTTGAGCATGCTTGGCATGGTTGAGGCAGTGCAGAGGATGCGACACGCCATCAGCCAGGGTGAGAGGATACTCATCCACGGCGATTACGATGCCGATGGACTGACTGCCACAGCGCTGCTCTATCGGGCCTGCCGTCTGGCCGGAGCTCCGCAGGAGAGCCTCCTCACCTTCGTCCCCGAGCGGGAAGACGGCTACGGTGTCGGCGAAAAAGCCCTGGCCCTCGCGCAAGCCGAGGGCGTTCGTTTGTTTATCACTGTCGATTGCGGCATCAATGCTACCGAGGAAGTTAAGGCCCTTGCTCAGCGTGGCATAGACGTCATCATCACCGACCACCACGAACCGGGGGATACCTTGCCGCCGGCCTTTGCTGTGATCAATCCCCGCCAGCCAGGATGCCCCTACCCGGGCAAAGATCTGGCCGGGGTGGGAGTAGCCTATAAGTTGGCTGTGGCCCTGCTGGGGCAGGGGGCGCGTCTGTTTCTGCCCCTGGTGGCCATCGGAACCGTGGCAGATATCGTCCCACTGCGGGACGAGAACCGCCTTTACCTCACCGAAGGTCTTAAACGCATCAACGCCGACCGCGGTCTTTTCCCGGGGCTGCAGGCCCTGGTGGAAGTGGCTGGCCTGGCCGTGGACAAGAAAGGGCAGCGCAAGGAGATCAACGCCGGCAACATCGGGTTTGTTCTGGCGCCGCGCCTAAACGCCGCCGGGCGACTGGAGAACGCTGCTGACCCGCTGGCCCTGCTCATCTCCGACGATCTGGACGAGTGCCGCGAGATAGCTCTTCGCCTCGACGAAATGAACAGACGCCGACAGGAAGAAGAAGCCAAAATGGTGGAAGAAGCTTTGGCCGCTGTTACCGAAGTGCCTTGGGGCATCGTGCTCTATCGGCCGCATTGGCCCCATGGCGTGGTAGGCATCGGCGCCTCCCGCCTGGTGGAGCGTTTCTACCGTCCCACTGTACTCCTGGGGCAGGACGATGACGGCCTGCTGCGCGGTTCCGGTCGCAGCATCTCCGGCTTTGACCTGGTGGCGGCTTTGCGCAGCTGCCTTGAACAGGGGTATTTACTCCGCGCTGGAGGGCATAAGATGGCGGCAGGGGTCGCCCTTAGCGAAGGAATGCTGCCGGGTTTTGTGGCGGCCTTCGACGCCCTGGCTGCCCAAATGCCGGCTCAAGCCCTGCGGCGT